>JAHKBC010000106.1 GCA_018825725.1 Candidatus Omnitrophota bacterium | reverse complement strand
TCATGCCAGAGCACACGGCTGAGAAGCGTTTTTCCGCTTCCGTAATCACCGGTTAAAAGCACGGCACCCTTATGTTCACGCACCACATAAAGGAGCCTTGCCAGAGCCTCCTCATGATTCGGAGAATAATAAATGAACTTCGGGTCAGGAGTATTCTCAAACGGCTTTTCTTTTAACCCCCAATAGACCTCGTACATTTATTTTTTCTTGCCCGAGGATGACGCAGCAGGGCTAGGAGCAGGAACTGGCGCAGCCTGCGCCTGTGTTATATCTTTTTTTGCAACACTGACAAAAGAATAGTCGCGCACAGTCTTATCATCAACATGATAACTTAAAATCCCGCGCATAATCTGCATATTAGGTGAAATCTCACCGCGCCAGAACGCAACACCTACCTTCTCAGAAGTCTGCATGGTCTCCCAAACTAAAGTACCATCGCCAGAAATAGTCAAAGTATAATTAGTAGGAGGAAAACCCTTAGGCATATAACCGGATATCGACACCTGATTATCTTTAAATATTACACTATCAGTATCTTTTTTTGGCTTGGCCGGAGCATTGGTCATAACCAACTCTATCTGCCACTCGGTATTATTAAGCTCTTTTTTCTTCTGCTCAACGGCACTACGCTTAGCTGACAACGCCTCAAGCCTGGCCTTCTCTTCTTTACTGGCTTCTTTGGGTTTAGCGCTATCGGTTTTTACAACAGGCGCAGCTGCCTTGACTTCAACACTATCGGTCTTGTCGCTCTTCTTTCCCCACCATCCTGCCTGCGCTGGATTTAAGCTCAAACCCAATAAACACAACGCCGCCAAACTACTTATAGCCAGTCTCATCTTACTCCTCCTTGTATTCGCTTCGCCCATATATAAGAGAGCGAAAAGCGCTTTTTATTTATTTCATCTTCTTCTTGGCTTCCCATGTCTGCCAGGTAAGGATATAGTTCTTGACCCAGTCTAAATCCTTATCCTCAGATTTCGCCAACCTTAGATATTTACGAAAATGATCTATAGCCTTATCCCGATCAACCACCTGTTCGGCGTAAACATACCCCAGATTATAATGAGCGTAGGCATCGCCGGGATTAAGCTCCACCGCCTTCTCTAATTCCCTAACGGCATGTTCAAACTGTTTCTTTTCGATATAGAACACGCCCAGGTTATAATGCATCAATGCCGTTTCTTTAACTAGGACCTTATTCTCGCGCGCCAGCTCCGCAAACCTCGAAGGCATTTCGCTCGCTTTTTTCTCCAGCTGGCGATTTTTAACTAAAGCATTATCATAATCTTTACGCGCATCAATAAGCTGCCTGCGGCTGACCTCGTACTGGGCGTATGCATCCAGCTTTTCCTCATCCAGGCGCTTAATTTTGTTTTCATAATCTTTAAACCGGCGGGTCAGTTCCGTATTTTCCCTCTCCAGCCGTGTTATCTTTTTATTTGTCTCTGGAACTATTTTATACTCAATTTGCATTTTTTCAAGGGAATTCTTCAGGGTTTCTTTATCTTGAACCAGTTGCGCCTCTTTACGTTCCAACTCTTCCATCTTCTGTTGTAGTAGAGAATTCTGTTCGATTTTTGCCTCTAAATCAGATTTAAGCCTATCCTTCTCTGCATTTAGTTTATCTATTTCAGGCTTAAAATTTTCATATTTTTGCTTATACTCCAGGTAAGTCTGAGCCTGGCGCAGGACATTATCCCTGTCAGCTAAAACGTTCTGATAATCTTTCTTCAAATCTTCGTATTTCTTTTCTGGGCTATCCTGGGCGAAAATACAGGTAAAAGTAGAGGTGAAGATATAGATAAATCCCAGAAAGATTATTCTCGCTATTTTTTTCATTGCACCCCCTCGAAATTTCTTAATGGTTTAATCTGGATAGACGTCTTTTGCTCACTAACTAAAGCCTCGTAGTTCTGGTATTGCTTTGGCCCGGAGTTTTGAGGTAAATTCTTACCCAAAGGCGTATACTCCTGTGAACGCTTATCTAAAGAAACCTGCAGCGCCCGGTCATAGCCCGTAACCAGTTCATCCCCTTTAATAATATGCGGGGTAATTAAGATCAAGAGTTCACTACGCACGGTCTGATCAGTCTTCTGCCTAAAGGCTTCACCAATGAACGGGATCTTACTTAGTATAGGAGTCCCTGTCATAGAACTAATCTTCTCCTCCTTGCTTAAGCCACCGATAAGAATACTGGTGCCGTCTTTAACCATGACAATAGTCTCGGCCATAGATGTATCAAGTATGGGTATCTTATTCTTATTCGATGTCTCCAGGTAAGATAGTACACTGCTGATCTCGGGCTTAATCTTTATAGTCACAAAACCATCATCATTAATAGTCGGAGTAACTGCCAACTGTATCCCTACATCCACATAAGTAACAGCCTCGGAAGTTGTAGTAATGCTAGTGCTCTGTGTAGTAGTAGTAGTAATATATGCCTGTTTTTCTCCCACATGGATCTTAGCTTCTTGGTTATTTATTACCGCTAATTTTGGATTAGATAAAATCCTGGTATCACCCAGAGTTTTTAAATAATTAATTATAAAATCAAAATCCTGGCTCCCCACTAAACCCAAATGCATCTGTTCAGTAATAAGGCTTTGGGTCCCGGCAGTGTAATTTTTAACATTAGTCCCGGTAAAAGGAAACGAGCCTACGTAACCTAGGCTCTTATAAGCATCTCTTCTAGACTGCCAGCCGGAAGTAGAATCCAGCATCGCGCTAAACGGATAACTGCCGGCATAAGCCAAGGTATCCTGATGCCCCTGATTACCCAAGTCAAAGAGCCCCTCCCACTCGATTCCGGAACTAAGCTTATTGTTCAGCCTAACTTGCACTATCCTGACATCCAAAAGCACCTCCAGAGTCCGTGTATCCAGGCTCTCAATGAGCCTGGCTATATCAACCATACGCTCAGGAAGGGTCTGTACGATAATTTGGTTGGTGCGTATATCAGCTTTAACATAACCGACTTTTTTAAGGTCTAATTGGTTTTGTAATTGCTCCTCCATATCCTTGGCGCGCGCGTATTTTAGATTAAATACCTTAATCAGGCTCTTCTTTTCTAAAGCGTTTAACGCATTTTCTAATTCTGCAATCTTATCCGGCGTATCAATAACCAAAATCGTCCCAGACTCACGGTCTACAAGCATCTTACCGATAGAACTCTTAAAACTATTCAACATATTATAG
Source organism: Candidatus Omnitrophota bacterium (assembly GCA_018825725.1). Lineage (GTDB taxonomy): Bacteria > Omnitrophota > Gorgyraeia > Gygaellales > Profunditerraquicolaceae > JAHKBC01. Next base: position 2,168 of record JAHKBC010000106.1, on the reverse strand, counting down.
GCTTCTTCAGGTATGGCGTATTTTAATTCAAAAATCTTGACCTGGCGGTAATCAGTAAAATTCTTACCATACCTGGCCTGGTATTCTTTCTCCGTCATTACATTATAAATATTGCCCTGTATGTAATATGCAAGGCTGTTACTGCGCAGCATAATATCAAAAACATCCTTAGCTGCTACATTCTCAACCATAAGAGTGATTCTTCCTGAAACATCTTTAGTCGGAATAATATTAAAGCCTATTTTTCCGGCGAAGAATTTCAAGGCCTCTTTAATTTCCATATCCCGCAGATCCAGTGAAATCGTTTTTCCGATAAATTCAGCTGCCAAATCCAGGCTCTGAGATAATAGAATCTGATTTTGCTGATCCTGGGCATAAACAGGATGTATAACAAAACTTGATAAAAAAAACAGAATTAAAGTCAGGCGTAAATATAGCACTATTAAATCCCAACCAGCTTCTTGCGTATGAGCATCAGAGGATACCCCTCCTGGCTTAACTCGGTAATCTTTTTAATGGCAGCTTCCACATGAGCGCGGTCATAATATCGGATATTGCCCTTTTTAAAAGCTATCTTCAATAGGCCCACGTTTGTATAGCGATTGATTATCTGATATGAAAGCTGGTATTTCTTCTCGATATCTTTAGCAGCGATAAATTTATCCATCTTATTTTGCCTGCTTCTGTTCAAAGGTTTCCCAGGTTAATATATATTTTCTCGCCCGGTCCGAGTCGGGATCACCGGAGGCAACAGAAACATAACGTTTAAAATAGCTAATAGCCTTAGCCCTGTCATTAAGGTATTCTCCGTAAATAACACCTAAGTTATAGAGGCTGTCCGGGTCCTCGCTCTTTATCTCCAGAACCTTTTCAAATTCAGAGATTGCCCGGGTATACTCCTGATTTTGAGTATACATAACCCCCATATTATAATGCAATAAAGCATTCTCGCGGGGCATCTTGCCAAACTTTTGTTTTAACAGACGGTTCTGCTCCATAGAATCATTATATTTCTTGAGCAGCTCCTTATACTGCAGCTTAAGCTTGGCTAAGGCCTCGCCAGTTTGCTGATAGAATCGCTCAACCTCCTGCTTATTTTTAAGGTTCATTTCATATTCCTGCGTGGTCTGCTTATACTCCTGGCTTCGGGACAAAAGCGCCTGATTCTCCGCAGCAAGAGTGTCTATTTTCTTTAAAGCCTGTTTGTATGCTTCATTAAGCTTATCTTTATCGGTTATTAAATCAAAACACTGTTTTCTTAATTCCGTTATTTTCTGAGAGCTACTTACATATTCATCCTTTAGAAATGTGTTTTGCTGGGCTAACTTTTTGGATTCTTGAGTTGAGGTCAAGAATTGTTCTTCAACTTCTTTATTCTTAGCCTGCAAAACCCTTTGTTGATTAAGCAACCCCTCCTTCTCGCTAGATAACTGCCTGGAGAGGTCCTGAGTAAATTGAGCATCGCGCTGTAGCTGCGCTAATCTATTATTTAACGCTTCAAATTCGGTGTTCTTTCCGATTTTAATCTGGGTGAGTTCATTCTTAGTCCTGGCAAGTTCATCGCTAAGCTGGCTCTTCTGAGAATGCAGGCCTTCCAACTCTTTTTTAATAAGAGTATACTCATTCTGCAAAAGATCATGCGACGCATTAGCCTTTTCAAGTTGAGGCTGTAATTGGTTTAATTGAATTATTTGTTCCTGTAGCTGATTGGAAACTTCTACTTTCTGGCGCATCAAATTCTGATATTGCGCCTGGAGCAAATTCAGCTTTTCGGCTAACCCGCTATTGTCAGAAACAGCGCTCTGTTCGGATTTAATAACCGATTGTAATTGACGACTTATAGATAAACGCTCGTTTTCTAAATCTTTGAGTTGTGCACTAATTTGCTTAACCTGGTTCAGCAGGCTTTCCTTATCCTGGGTGAGCTGGCGAGATAAATCCTGGAAAAACTTATTATCCTTTTGCGCCTGCAAATGTTTCTGATCCAGCGCCTTTAACTCCGCCTCACTTTGAGCTTTAAGCTGGGTAAGCTGGTTATCCTTCATAGTCTTGGACTTAGCCAAGGCAGATTGATACAAATCCAGCCTTCCCAAGAGATCTTCTTTGTCTTTCTTTAGGAGAGTATTCTCATCCTGAGCCTTGACCCGGCTATCTTCAAGTTTGGCGAG
>JAHKBC010000105.1 GCA_018825725.1 Candidatus Omnitrophota bacterium | reverse complement strand
GGGGGCCGGAGGTCGAAACTTGTAAAGTGTGTGTCTCTATAAGGGCACGAATGGGAGATTGACCTAATCGTCAATCCCTACGAGGGTAGTGTATATAAACACCGCAGCGAAAAAACTATTTGCGCTACATTATCATGGGAGGAATTATGGATATCAATAACCTAGAAGTAATTATTCCTGTTTATAATGAGCAGGATAATATCCCTATTCTTATCCAGGGTTTAAGAAGAGTTATTGGAGATTCCTGTAGGATTACTTTGGTGAATGATGCTTCTACGGATAAGACTGTTGCCAAGGCCAGGGAAGTTCAGGCGCGGATAATTTCGCATCCCTATAGAATAGGCAATAGCGCAGCGATTAAGACAGGTTTAAGGCAGTCGAATGCCGAAATAGTTGTTTTAATGGACGCGGACTTGCAGCATCTACCAGAGGATCTCCCTGGTTTATTAGCCCAAATCGATAATTTCGATATGGTTATCGGCGCCAGGGCTTTTTCGGGCCTTAGCCTGAGGAATTTGGCCAACAGAGCTTACAATTTATTTGCTAGCTACATTACGAATTTTAAAATTAGAGATTTGACTAGCGGTTTTCGGGTTTTAAGAAGAAGAGATGCGAGCCGGTTTCTTTATCTATTACCTAACGGTTTTTCTTATCCGACTACGTTAACTTTGGCATTTTTAAAGACCGGAAGGGCGATAAAATATGTGGATATCGCTAATACTCCTCGGGTGGCCGGCAAGAGCAAGATTAACCTCCTGCAGGATGGCGCGCGGTTTTTTATGATCATTACCAGGATTGCCACTTTTTTTTCTCCGTTTAAAGTTTTCTTGCCGATTAGCATTTTCTTTTTTATCGTTGCCCTAGTCTATTACCTATATACCTATTTGGTATTTCACCGTTTTACCAATATGAGCGCTTTGCTTTTTACTACCTCTGTAACAATATTTATGCTCGGGCTTATATCAGAACAGGTTTCTCAGTTACGCATGGACAGGACAGAGGAGGGGCAGTCGCAATAATAGCGATAAGGCATGGATTCAAATAAGAGGATGCGTGTTCTATTTATATGCAGTGCCAAGGCCGACCATTATTATCCCCGCAATACCCAGGTTCTAGAAGCTTTAAGAAAAAATTTTACGGTGATTCAGGTTTCTTCTTCGAGATCGACATATCTTGCGCGGATCTCGCATGTTTTGTTGGGGTTTCTTAAGGCGGCGCTTACTCAAAAGTTTGATTTTATATATACGGGTTTTCTGGCTCAGCCGTTAGCGGTTTTTGCGCGAATATTTAGCGCTAAGCCTATAATCCTGGATGCTTTTGTTTCTGTTTATGATGTGCTTTGTCTTGACCGCAAAGATTTTCAGGCCTATTCGCTTATTGGTAAGCTTTCTTTTTGGCTGGACAAAATATCTTTTTCTTTTGCCAGGGCTATTATTACCGACACAGATACAAGCGCTGATTTTTTCTCGCTTATTTTTAATATTAGGCGTGATAAATTTCACACTTTATACATGGGTGGAGAAGAAGAAATATTTTATACCAGACAGACTAAGCAAATACCAGGCCTTTTTACGATTTTCTTCCACGGGACCTACTGGCCTTTGCACGGCATAGAATATATCATCCGGGCGGCAAAACTACTAGAGGATGTAGAAGGCCTGCGATTCATACTTTTAGGCAGAGGTAAAGAAAAAGCAAAAATGATAAACCTTTCTGAAGGCCTGGGTTTAAGAAATATCAGTTTTTTGGATTGGGTTTCTTATGAGCATTTAGCCGAAGAGATAGCCAAAGCGGATATTTGTCTGGGGGGCCACTTTAGCCGGCATGATAAAGCAGCTCGGGTTATTTCCGGTAAAACATATGCTTATTTGGCGATGGGTAAGCCTGTAATCGTCTCTGACAATCCTGCGACCAGGGAGGTATTTACTCATCTGGAAAACGTTTATATGTGCAGCTTAGGGGATGAAAAATCCTTGGCTGAAAGTATCGTTATCCTTAAAGATAATGTTGAATTGAGCAAGGCCATTGCGGCTAATGGCCTGGTTTTGTTTAGGGAAAAGTTTTCCCATCTTAGCTCTGCTAAAAATATTTCCGGGATTATAAATCATGTCCTATAAAAATAATTTTTTGATTGAGCGTTCCGGGCCGAGGCATTTTTTCAGGTTGATGTTGCTGAAATTGCTTCTTAAGAGTTCTTTGGCTAAGGGGAGAATTCTTGATGCCGGATGCGGTGATGGAGCCCTTACTTTGAAATTGGCTAAAGCGGGATTCCAGGTTTATGGTGTTGATGCCAGCCAGCAGTGGTGTGATACCTTGCGTCAGAAAATAAAGGATTCGCCTTTGGAGAAAAGAATAAATGTTTTTTGTTCCAGGCTGGAGGATGTGGAATTTGCGCCGGGTTTTTTTGATGCGGTAGTTTCAGGAGAAGTGCTGGAACATTTGCAAGATGATTGCGCAGCCCTCGATAAATTTCATTATTTGCTTAAAGAGAAAGGGGTTCTTATTGTAAGCATCCCTTTAGTAAATAAAGGCTGGGATATGGGGGATGAGATGGGGGGACATGTAAGGCTTTATGTATTAAAGGATTTTCTTTCCATCTTGAAGCAAGCGGGTTTTAAGGTTAATAAGGTATTGGCCTGGGCCTTTCCATTTACCTGGATTTATAATAAATTTGTTTTTAGAAAATGGGCTAACCAAATTAGGTGCACCGAAGATGAAATAAAAAATCCGCGCCACCTTATAACCATGATTGGAAAAAATAACCTGGTATCTTTAATCCTGGGTTTGATTTTTTTGGTGGATATTCTTTTTACTCCTCCTGACCTTGGTATAGGAGTGATAGTTAAAGCCAGTAAGTTATAATTACGAAAGGATGTTTATGTGCAATGTTAATTGTTTAAGCTGGGGAGCGAGGAATATTATGGCGCAGGAAATTAGAGGTAAAAGGGTATTAGAGGTTGGTTCCTATGATGCCAACGGAAGCCTGCGTCCCGTGATCAATCTTTTACAACCCTTAGAATACGTTGGAGTAGATGTAATGCCAGGTCCAGGGGTGGATAGGGTTGTTTCTGTTTGTGATTTAACGGCTGAATTTGGAAAGGATAGTTTTGATTTAGTGGTAACAACTTGCACCTTAGAACATGTCAGGGATTGGAAGTTGGCTGTCTCTAACCTTAAGAATATTTGCAAACCTGAGGGAACAATCTTGTTTATCGTGCCTTCACGCTGGTCTTACCATGGATTTCCTTATGATTTCTGGAGATATAACAGGGAGGATGTAGAGTATATCTTTTCGGATTGCACAATCCTGATCCTGGAAGAAGATAAGAATGCCCCTTCTTTGGTTTATGCCAAAATAAAAAAAACCGCTAATTTTATTGAGAATAATTTAAGTGAATACGAGCTGTATTCAGTAGTTATGAGGCGCAGGGTGCGCCAGCTGGAAGACAAGGATTTGAAAAGTATTTATTTTCATTATCTAAAGTTAAAGGATGTCGTTGGCG
>JAHKBC010000104.1 GCA_018825725.1 Candidatus Omnitrophota bacterium | reverse complement strand
GGAGACCTATCTTTGGATGATGCCCATGTTTTTATTAGGGTTATTTGTTTTGCAGAAGAAACCCTCGAAATTAATAAAGGCTTTTTGTATTTTAGCCCTTGTTTTGGCTACTCTTAATTTTAACGCAGTATATTACACGATTGTGATAATGTCGGTATTTTTTATTTATCAGCTTTTGCTTAATTTAAAGTTTTATAAGAATAAGCGCAGGGACCTTTTGAAAGAGAATCGCAGGTATCTTAAGAATATAATTATTGTATCACTGTTGGCTTTTTTGATTGTTTTGCCTCAATTTTACCCTATTGTAAAGAATACTTTCTTAGCCAGGAATACTGCTCCTGCGGCGGTTAACCCATATCATCGGCCGTTTGAGGATTTATTTGAACAATCAGCCAGGCCTTTGAGTTATTTTCTACCGGCAGCAGTGCATCCGCTATTCGGTAAATTTACCGAACAGTTTATTGGCTCGCAGCTTTATGGCATAAGTTTTACCGAGCATACCCTTTATCTGGGCTGGGTTCCGCTTATTTTTGCATTCATAGCTTTTAAAAGATGGAGGAAAAATCGCAGGCTACGAACCACGAACCACGAACCACGAACCGATGAGTTTTCTTATATCGGTTTCTTTATCCTGCTGGCAATTGTTGCCTGGTTCTTTTCACAACCGCCCTGGTGGCAATGGGGGCCATTAAAGATATATATGCCTTCATTCTTTATGTATAAGGTATTGCCGATGTTTCGGGCGTATTGCCGGTTTGGTATTGTATTAATGTTAGCTGTGGCGGTATTGGCGGGGTTCGGATTAAAGTTTGTTTTGGAAAAGTTTAATAATAAAACAACTAAAACAGGTATAGCTGTTTTAGTTATGCTCTTGGTACTTTTTGAATTCTGGAATTATCCTCCATTCAAGGTTATTGATGTTTCAAGATTTCCGGCTGTTTACAATTGGTTAAGGTTAGAGCCTAAGGACACTGTTATTGCCGAATATCCCCTGGATGCCAGGGACCAGAATGAGATGTATAAATTGTATCAGACCAGGCATGAGAAGAAAATGATCAATGCTTCAGCCAGAGGTACGCAGGCTAACAATATTGCCTTAACTATAACCCAGCTATCCAGCTCGCGCACTGCCGGCATATTGAAATGGATGGGAGTCAGATATGTTATTGTGCATAGTGATGGCTATTTGAATACCGAATTAATTGAGAAAAAAGAGGAGTTTGAGCAAATTTCAAAAAATCCCGGTTTGAGGATTGTGCGGAATTTTTCCGAACAAGGATGTCCTCAAGATGGCATAATGTGCATTCAAAAAACAGGGCCTATTGATGTCTATGAAGTAATTGCGTCTCCGATTGAACCAGAGGTTAAGAAATAATGTTTATCTTAGGTATTTCTGCTTATTATCATGATAGCGCCGCAGCATTAATTAAAGATGGAGATATTATTGCTGCCGCTCAAGAGGAGCGCTTTACCCGCAAGAAGCATGATTCCGGGTTTCCTATTAATTCTATTAATTGGTGTTTAGGATTCGCTGGTATCAAGCCACAAGAACTTGGTTACGTAGTTTTCTATGATAAGCCCTTTATAAAATTCGAAAGGATACTAGAGACCTATCTTAGTTATGCTCCCAGCGGCATCCGCCAGTTTATCCAGGCTATACCTTTATGGCTTAAGCAGAAACTTTGGATCCCGGATTTGATCCAGAAGGAATTGAATTGTAACGCAAAAATACTTTTTACTGAACATCATGAATCGCACGCGGCAAGCGCATTCTACCCCTCGCCATTTAAGGAAGCTGCGTTTTTGACCCTTGATGGAGTTGGGGAATGGGATACTGCCAGTTTCGGAGTTGGCAAAGATAATAATATCGATATCCAGTATACTTTAAAGTTTCCGCATTCATTAGGGTTATTGTATTCCGCTTTTACATATTATACGGGATTTAAAGTAAACTCCGGCGAGTATAAGTTGATGGGCCTGGCGCCTTACGGAGAGCCTAAATATACGGATTTGATTCTAAAGCATTTAATTGATCTCAAGGAAGATGGCTCGTTTAAGATGAATATGAAATATTTTGGCTATTGCAATGGCTTGCGTATGACCAACTGGGCTTTTGAGAAATTATTCAATGGGACAGCCAGAAGGCCTGAAACCAGAATTACCCAGAAGGAGATGGATATTGCCGCTTCTATTCAAAAGGTAACCGAAGAGATAATGCTGCGCATGGTTAGATACGTGCATAAAATTACCGGCCAGGATAAACTTTGTTTAGCTGGAGGGGTAGCCTTAAATTGCGTTGGTAATGGCAGGATATTACGCGAAGGACCGTTTAAGGAGATCTGGATACAGCCGGCAGCAGGAGATGCCGGAGGAGCATTGGGCGGAGCGCTGTTAGCCTGGCATAAATATCTGGGCCATGAGCGCACCTCTGATGATAAGAAGGATAAGCAAAAGGCCTCCTTATTAGGCCCGTCGTTTACCGATATCCAGATCGAGGATTTTCTTAAGAAAGAAGGCGCAGCCTATAGAAAATTATCTCTTGTTGAAATTCCTCCAGTGGTGGCAGATTTAATCGCGCAGGGTAATGTTATCGGGTGGTTTCAGGGCGGGTTAGAATTTGGGCCGCGGGCATTGGGCTCAAGAAGTATTATCGGAGATGCCCGTAACAGCGATATGCAATCCAAGATGAACTTGAAGATAAAATACCGCGAGAGCTTTCGGCCTTTTGCTCCTACGGTCCTGGAAGAGAAGGCCTCGGAATGGTTTGATTTGGATAAACGCAGCCCCTATATGTTATTAGTAGCCGAAGTCAAAAATGATAAGAAAATAAAGGTCGATGATAAATTAAGCGGTTTTGAGAAGCTAAAGGCTAAGCGTTCGCAAATACCCGCGGTCACCCATGTTGATTATTCAGCCAGGATCCAAACTGTCAGTAAGGATGAAAATAAATTGTATCACGAATTAATCAGCGAGTTTTATAAAAAAACCGGCTGCCCGGTGATCATCAATACTTCTTTTAATGTCAGGGGGGAGCCTTTGGTTTGTTCGCCAAATGACGCTTTTAGGTGTTTTATGCGCACGGAGATGGATTATTTGATTATGGGCTCATTTTTATTAGATAAGAAAGATCAGAAGCAGGCCGCTCAAGATACAAAATGGCAGAAGGAATTTGAGTTAGATTAGATTAGATTGATTTCATAATCTGTGTAATCAGTTTTTGAATTGGTGAAATCATAATAATGGATAAACTAAAGACAGACAAGAAGACGCTAAGGGAATTTGGGGTTATTATGTTTGCGGCTCTGAACATAATCTGTGGGATAATATTTTTTAAGCATAGGGTTCTCAACCTCTGGCTTATGGGAACAGGCTCGCTATTTCTTATTATCGGTATAATTAGATCTAATTTATTAAAGCCAATTTATATACTTTGGATGAAACTAGCCTTTGTCCTGGGCTGGATTAATACCAGGATTTTGCTGGCGGCAATGTTTTATCTTGTAGTTACGCCGATAGGCCTGGTATTGAAGTTGTTCGGCAAAGACTTATTGGATAGAAGAATTGAAGTAAAAAGGGATAGTTATTGGCAAAAGAAGGAATATAAGGCGTTCAAGCAAACTGATTACGAGCGCCAATTCTAATTTAGCACGGATACACACGGATAAATTATCTGATGAACACGGATAAAAAACTAGAGTATGAAGAATTAACCTATCAAATAAGAGGAGCAATATTTGAAGTTTACAATGTTTTAGGTCCAGGTTTTAAAGAAACAATTTACCATAACGCCCTAGTGGATGAATTAGATAAGAGAAGAATTAAGTATAACGAAAAGAAGAAAATTAGAATCTTCTATAAGGACAAAGAAGTTGGTAGCTATGAACCTGATTTTATAATCGAAGATAAGGATATTATTGAAATAAAATCTGTAGAGATAATGCCCAAAGTT
>JAHKBC010000103.1 GCA_018825725.1 Candidatus Omnitrophota bacterium | reverse complement strand
TCTGATGATTACTAATGGTTCGCTTATTTACGGATACGCCCGGGAGTTAGTCGAGGCAGGGTTGGATGAATTAAATATTTCTCTGGACGGAAAAAGCCAGCTGCATGATGATATTCGCCAAATGCCCGGGCTATATGAACGTATTACTCTGGGGATAAAAAAGGTTAATCAAATTAAGAAAGAGCTGCGTTGCAACAAACCCTTGATTAATCTGCAGTGCACAGTTAATCGCGATAACTACCTGCGTTTGGAAGAGATGGTTGAAGTTGCTGATGAGCTCGGCGCGGATTCCCTGACATACCACAATCTTATTTTTACTACGACAAAAGTCCTGGCAAAGCAAAAAGAAGCGGATATCAAATTGGATGCTAGTTCTAAGGATTGGGAAGGTTTTGCCTTTGCCAGCGGTATAGATGCAGAGGCCTTATTTAATAAATTCAAGCTTATTGCAGCGATCCCCCATAAATTCAATATTGATTTTTACCCGAATTTCTCATCAAAAGCCTTGATTGATTATTATAATAATCCGGATTATATCCCTAAAGGGTATCCTTGTCGCTGCCTGAGCCCCTGGATCGTAGCTTATGTGTTTGCTGATGGCCAAATCAAACCATGTTTAAACTCAAGTTATTCATTTGGGGATATTTCCAAGAGCGGCTTTATGCAAGCCTGGAATAGCCCTAAAGCAATCAGGTTTAGAAAATTACTTAAGGAGAATGGTATGTTTGCTGCTTGTGTGCGTTGCACAGAGTTATACCGCTATTAACTTTTATTAACTAATGATTTGCTCTATTAACCGACGAATCAAGGTAATTCATGTTATTACCCGTATGGACTGGGGAGGTTCTCCTGATATCCTGCGTATCCTTTTTCATTACTTAGATAAAGATGTCTTTGATTTAAGGTTGGTTATGGGCAAGACCCTACATCCCAGCCAGACTACTAGTATCTTTTTAAACAAGATAAAGAATAGGCTGGAGGTTATACCTTGGCTTATCCGGGAGGTTAATCCCATTTACGATGTAGGCACTTTTTTTAGATTGGTATATTTATTTATCAAATACCATCCTGATATTGTGCATACTCATACAGCCAAAGCCGGAGCATTGGGAAGGCTGGCTGCGCGCATAGCTGGTGTACCGGTTGTAATTCATACGCCTCACGGCCATAATTTTTACGGATATTTTAATCCATTAATTAGCTGGCTTATAATTCTAGCGGAGAAGTTTTTATCTTTTTTTTGCGATAAGATAATTGCCCTCACCAAATTAGAGAGGGATGATTATATAAAACATAGAGTGGCTGATAAGAAAAAGTTTGTTTTGATTTATCATGGGCTGGAATTAGACAAATATGAGCAGGCGGAGTTTGATAGGCTAGTTGCAAAGAATAGTTTTAAGATTAGCGAGGACACTCTTGTGGTGGGAATGATCGGGAGATTAGAACCGGTTAAGGGGCCGCAGTACTTTATGGATGCGGCAATTAAAATACTTTCCTTAAATATTGATGTAGTTTTTATTCTCGCAGGTGAAGGTTCTATGCGCCGGGAATTACAGGAAAAAGCAAGGCAATTATCTTTTCAGGACAAAATTATATTTACCGGCTGGCTGCATGATACGCGTTCGTTATTTTCGATATTGGACATCTTAATTCTTCCTTCGCTCAATGAAGCAGTAGGTATGGTGCTTATTGAAGCTCAGTCACAGGGGATTCCGGTTGTAGCCACGAGAGTGGGGGGAGTTCCGGAGGTGGTTAAGGATCAGATTACAGGTTTTCTTGTGCCTCCGGCCAGGAGCGATTTACTAGCTGAAGCAGCATTACGGTTGTTAAATAGCCGGGAACTGAGATTTCAACTGGGCCAGGCTGGGCGCAATTGGGTTAAGGACAAATTTAATACTACAATAATGTCCGAAAATATTTCTAATCTATATAAGCAGCTGATTATAATTTAATGCCGATATTAAGGTTTGGATTAATATTATTAATAATAGGTTGCTATTCTCAAGCCTTGGCTAAAGATGAATATGCGCAGGTCCCTTGCGCTATTCAGATCAGCTCTCAGGCTAGTGATGGAAAATATGCGCTTAGCGATATCGTAAGAATTGCCAGGGAAAATGGGATGAAGGCAGTAGTAATTACTGAGCGCGACCTGATGCGCTGGGAATACGGCTTATGGCCTTTAAGAAATGTCATTAAGAAAAGGGTTGAAGATAAGTCTTTGTTTAAATACGGCATTAAGCGTTACTTGGAT
>JAHKBC010000102.1 GCA_018825725.1 Candidatus Omnitrophota bacterium | reverse complement strand
AATTAACCATGCCTTTTTTGCGGAAGAAAGTCTTCACAATTACATCTTGGCAAAAATTCCGAATATCCTTCTCCGGTATATGAAAAAGTTTGATAGATATTCCTTTTTCCCGCAAGGCGATAATCTGTTTGGGATCAAAATCCCCCCAATCTTTCCAAGTTTCTATTTTAGAGCTAAGATTAAGAGAAAATTCCTTCAACTGCTCTATCTTGCGGCTTACTCCTACTACATGCCTGGCCACAGTAAGGAAATCGGATTTTTCGATATAGGCATCCCCGGAAACTCCGGTTTTAGCTGCTTCCTCCAGAATATCTATCGCTCGATTGATAAGGTTCAGCTCTTCGGTAATAGTTGTAATATCCTGGCCTTGCGGAACTTTTATATGTTCTATATGGATAAGCCCGAGTTTGCGTAAAGTTTTCAAGGCAGGTAATTTATCTTTGGCCTGAAAGATAATATAAGCCTTCTTCATCGGAACAATCATACCGCTGCCTCCTGAAGAATCAGGGATTCTATTTTACGCTTGGCCATTTTAGACCTTCCGACTGCATTAGCCATCTGATCTCCGATATAAATTTTGATCCGGCGAATAGACTCTTCGGCCTCAGGGATCTTGACCTTTTCAAAAAGATTAACCCTCTGGGTAGCAGCACGCAATTCCCTGCGCAATATCCCCACGCCCTCCTCAATAATACGGATCTCCTCGCGCAAAGATATTAACAATTGCAGGTTAACCAACGCTAAATCAATCCATAAAGGATACTGGTATAAATCATATTCGGCGGCAGGAAATTCCGTCGTTTTATAAACTGGAATATCCACTCCGGCAATATTTTTATTCACGGTTAAGTTATTCTGCGGCCTTAGAAAAGGCTCCAATTGTTTCAGGCCTTCTGCTAAAAGCTGAATCCAGGATTCAGAGCCTTTTACTTTACCCTGAAGCTGCTCTTTTTTTCCATTTAAAAACGATACCTGATGCAAAATCTCCAACTGCAGCTGTTGTTTTTTAAGCTGCAGGGTAGGAAGATACCTCTCATACTGACGCAAGGCGTCCCGTTGCTTTTTTAATTCTCCTTTGGTGAATTTTATCTTGGACATTTCGGATTACTTAGGCCAATACTTTTCGATTATCGCTCGCTGGATGCCGGTTTCTTCCGGGCTAAAACACTCGCGCATAATCTGCCAACCCAGATCCAGGGCCTGCTCCAGATGAATATTAACTTTTAACGACATCATTTGGTTTTCAAATAAATTACCATACTTAAGGAGTTTATTATCCCAGGCACTCATCTGAAATCCCATGGCCTGTTTTTCTTTAGTCTGACGATATGCGGCAAAAAGCTGGATCATGGTATCCATCACCGCGCGATGGTCCATACGCGTCTTACCATTAACTTGTTGTTTCAAGCGCGAAAGCGAACCAAACGGCTCGATTACTCCGTTCTTAAGGTAAAACTGCCCTTCGGTTATATATCCGGTATTGTCCGGGACAGGATGAGTCACATCATCTCCGGGCATGGTGGTTACCGCTAATATGGTAATCGAACCTGCAGTATCAAAATCTACTGCTTTTTCGTAGCGTACAGCCAGTTGGCTGTATAGATCTCCGGGGTACCCCCTGTTGGAAGGAACCTGCTCCATGGTAATAGCAATCTCTTTTAAAGCATCGGCAAAGTTAGTCATATCCGTCAAGAGCACTAAAACCCGCTTGCCCTTTAATGCAAAATCCTCTGCTACTGCCAGGCTTATATCCGGCACCAGCAAGCATTCCACTACCGGGTCCTGGGCAGTATGAATAAAGAACACCGAACGGGAGATCGCATCATGCTCTCTTAGGGTATCCCGAAAAAACAAATAATCATCATGCTTTAGCCCCATACCTCCAAGCACAATAATGTCTATCTCTGCCTGGATAGCTATCCTGGCCAATAGTTCATTGTAAGGTTCACCGGCAATGGAAAAAATAGGAAGCTTCTGCGATTCCACCAGGCTATTAAAAACATCAATCATCGGCACACCTGTACGGATTATCTTATTGGGTATAATCCTTTTTACAGGATTTACAGGTGGGCCGGCAATATCAATAAGGTTGTCAGATAATTCCGGGCCCTTGTCTAAAGGTAATCCTCTGCCGTTAAAAAATCTTCCCAATAGGTTCTCTCCGCTGGTTGTGCGCATTGGGTGGCCTAAAAACCTGACCTTATCATCGGTAGAGATACCCTTGCTGCCGGCAAAAACCTGTAAATACACATGCTTGCCATCCAGGCGTATAACCTGGGCTAAAGATACCCCTCGGCGGGTGGAAACCTCGGCTATATCCAGATAGCCTACATTCTCGGCCTCAACCGTAATAACATCTCCGGAAATTTGCAATATCTCAGTGTATACTTTTTGCATCTACGGCTCCCTTTATCTCCTGCTCTAACTCCTTAAACTCTTTGCTCTGCCAGAGGGTATAATTCCAACTGCGAAAAAGCTGCCTTAAAGCCAGGAAAAAATGCAAGGCTTGATCCTTATCTTCAGAATTAAATTCACGTATCAGGATATCGTAAATAAAAGCGAATGCGTATTTTTGGCGTTCTGCCGCAGTTGATTCGTCGACCTGGTCAAAGGCATTCTGCTGCAGATAGACAAAATCCAGAAACTCGCCCTTTAAATAATCGGTATAATCCTTTAAGGATATGCCTTCTTCTCCGATGACCTTCATCATCTGAAAAACATCGTAACTGCGCTTTAATATATCGTGGCCGGCCTTGATTTGCTTAGCGTCGATAAAACTGCTATATTTACTCCAGCTAATCAACGGATCAATTGCCGGGTATCTTCGGGCATCCGAACGTTCGCGCGACAAACCATGAAAAGCGCCTACTACTTTTAAGGTTGACTGGGTGACCGGTTCTTCAAAATTTCCTCCGGCAGGGCTTACTGTCCCTCCGATAGTAACTGAACCCGTAGAACCGTCGCGCAGCTTGACTATCCCGGCGCGTTCATAAAAAGAGGCTATTCGCGATTCCAGGTAAGCCGGAAAAGCCTCTTCTCCGGGTATCTCTTCGAGCCTGCCGGACATCTCGCGCATGGCCTGAGCCCAGCGGGAAGTCGAATCTGCCAGAAGCAGGACATTAAGGCCCATCTGACGATAGTATTCTGCGATAGTCACCGCAGTATAAACACTGGATTCCCTGGCAGCAACAGGCATAGAACTGGTATTGCATATAATTACCGTGCGCTCGCTCAAAGGCTTATTTGTACGCGGATCTATTGTTTCAGGAAAGGTCTTTAAGGTCTCTACTACTTCGCCTGCTCTCTCTCCGCAAGCAGCAATAACCACAATATCTACTTCGGCGTGGCGGCTGGTCAATTGTTGAAGCACGGTTTTTCCGGCGCCAAAAGGCCCGGGTATACAGTAGGTTCCGCCTTTGGCTACCGGAAAAAAAGAATCAATAAGCCGCATCCTAGTAACCAGCGGCTCACTGGGCTTTAATTTTTCCGCGTAAGCCTGTATGGGTAACTTTACCGGCCATCTCTGGCTTAAAAATACCTCCTGGACTTTTCCGTTCTTATCCTTTAACCGGGCAATAGCCTGTTTGACCGTATATGAGCCGGAGGAAACTATTTCTACTACTTCTTGCACACCGCGCAATATAAAAGGAACCATGATATAGTGCTTAAAAATATTCTCCGGAACAAAACCTAACTTGTCCCCGGCAAAAACTTTATCGCCGGGTTT
>JAHKBC010000101.1 GCA_018825725.1 Candidatus Omnitrophota bacterium | reverse complement strand
TATCATATATCTTCAAATCCTGTTCTACCTGCCTTTTGTATTCCCTTAAGCCTTTGCGGGTGAGGATAAAGACGCGGTATGTTCTTTCTCCATTAGGCTGCTCATTAATAATAAGGTAAATAGGAACCTGTAGCTCTTTATCTGCTCCCGGAACTCCAATCGTACCTAAAGGTATACGCTTAATACCTGAACCCTTGGGCAGATGGTAAAATTCCTGTTGAGTATAATCTATTGCTTTACTTTTAAACCAACCATGGGTGATTTCATAGGCAAATGGCTTCTCCTCCTCCTTGACCTCGGTATTCTCTTTCCCAACCTTGCCCTCTTCAATGGCAATCAAATGTTCTACCAGCTGTTTCTCAAAAATAAGCGAAATCGGGAAACCTAATAAATACAATTTTATGCGCGGCGAAGTAGGATGGTTCTTAAATATCGGGTCCCAGCTCTCATCTGGCGGGCCTAATGCCTTTTGCGCGGCATTGATCACAGATAAAAGGTCTATGGTAGGAGCAAAAACGCTAAATGCCTTTTCCAGGAAATTAAAGTCACTGGCAAAATCCTTTAAGTGGACGAATGGCATTCCTTTACCCTGGGTCAGGAGCGAGACAAACTGCGGGATATTAAGTTCACCAGTCAAGGAAACATATTTCTGCTGCAGGATTTCTACTAAAACCTTCTGCCGTGGTTCTTCATACACAATCTGCATCGTGCCTTTGAATTCATCGGTAAAAACTAAGGTTTTATCTTGGGAAAGCACAGTGCCGCTTATATCCAAGATTAGCCCGGCCATATTCAACAAGTACTCGGCAGTTATCTGGCCCTTGCGCTGCTGAAGATAATAATCTAACTTTTTTGCCTCAATCTTGGTAATCAGGCCTTTGAATTTCTCTTCGGCGCGCTCCATATAAGGCTTAAGTTGCTCATCGGATACTTTAGTTAACTCTTTATCCAGCCATTCCCTGTCTTTGTCATTAAAATAGTCCCTGCCGGATTTTTTCTCCAATACTTCCAGATACATATAGCCGGCGAGGAATTTGATCTTCTCTTCCTGCGAAGGAGCTCCGGGAAGTATCTTGTCCGGCCGATATACTAGGTCAAAGATCAGGCGGCTGACGCTGGCTACCGGCAGCCAGGAATTAACATATCCTAAACCGATATTTACCGGCACCAACAGCGTTTCTAAAACCATCTTCTTATTCAAGTATTGAGAATATTCCTTCTGCGATAATACCTCCCTGTGCCGGTTAAATAAATCTATATTAGACTTAATCAGCCTCTCCTCGAAAAAGCTCCTTCCCACAAAAATATCACCACGTTGCAAGTGATGTTTTATTGCATCATCCTGCTCAAGATAGCGGTCGCTCACTGAATAAAGCAACTCCGGATTATTTTCACGCTCAAGTTCCTGGGCTAACTTCCTGCTGAATATCCACCAAGCCTGTTCGCGTTTATTCGGCCAGTATTTTAACTCAATCTTTTTGCCCTCTTCTTGTAGAATAAATACTAATAAATCGGTCTTAATATTCTTTCCGCTCGCTTTATGAAATACTTCTTTTTCCTTAAGCTCAATAGCCCCTGAAGGAATAAATCCTAACACCTCTGCGATATTCCCCCATTTATTAGTCCTGATATTGGCGGCTGTATAAAGATAGGGAGTATTTGGAAGCTTAGCCTTGTCGAATAATTGCTTAATCAATTCCCGTTGCCTTATAGGGTTGGATTCGTTAAATATACGATTTAATTTACCGATAATATCTCTTTCATTATGAGCAGTCTGGATTAAATCCAAGTATTCCCTTTGCGCCTTGATGCCTGCCCAGAGTACGCCTTTAAACTGCCCCTCTTCATCAAATCCTTTAACTAAAATAAACGGGGAACGCCTCTCTTTTTCAAATTTCTCCGCTTCAACAATAGTAATCTCTTCCCAGTCCTGCTCAATGCGGGAATAATCAGCCAGTTGATTTGCTGGCGGGACAAAAAGCCTTACTTCCCAGTTACTAATGTTTTTAATGAGGTCTAATAGAGGATTGGGCTTCTGAGTAGGGTCTTTTTTAGTATGTTCATTAGGAAATATCCTTATTGGCTTATGCAAATCATCTGGATCTATCGAACCAACCACAAAAACAGCATCGTACTTTTTATCCAGGTCGTGGATTAGTTTTAATATTTGTGCATAATTATCTTTACCTCTTAACAACGCTTTATATTGCTCCAGATTACCCGCGTAGATTACCTTCTTATCGCCGTTAAGCTCTTTAAGCCTCTTTTCTAATGCCTCTTTGTTCTTTTGTACATCCGCATCTATAGCCTGAAGCACCGGCTTCGTCGCCCCAACAACCTTGGCTAAAGCCTCCTCAGCCGGCTTGAATGCTGGGTCTGAAACAATTGTTTTAACAGCCAGGCTTCTCTTCTGCGCTTGTTTAGAATCAGATATTACGGGTTTCTCTTTTTTTTCTGCAGATAAAGGAATAACTAACTTCTGTCCGGGATAGATAAGATCCTTATCCTTAATTGTTGCTCTGTTGGCATTGTAAATATCCTGCCAGGT
>JAHKBC010000100.1 GCA_018825725.1 Candidatus Omnitrophota bacterium | reverse complement strand
CTGCTTATCTTTTTTATGTTAACCTCGAGTTTTATCATGCAGCCCGGAATAAAGATAAATCTTCCCAGGGCTACTACCAGCGAAGTAATTAATTATGAAAATATAGAGATTATTGTTTCAGGTGAGAACATAATCTATTTGAATGGCAAAATCGTCAATGCCCGGGAACTGAAGGCGATTTTGCTCAAGACATCCAAAATAAAAGATTCCTCAGTACTGATTAAAGCAGATAAGAGCGCATCCCTGGGTAGGATAGTAGAGGTTTGGGATATGTGCAGGGATTTAGGAGTAGCCCAGATAAATATAGCCACAAATCAGCAATAAATTTTTTTTTAAAAAAAGTTATAGGATAAATTGTTTTTTTGATTATACTGATTAAATCATGAGAAGGAATCCATTAAATTTTCGATTGGCCTTATTAGCACTCTAAATAAATATTGACAAGATGACTTATTATCTTAGAATATTAGCAGGAGGTAGAAAATGATAACTGAAATTGGAATAGTAGCCGGAGATATATGGCATTATTTGGATCAACACGGCGAAGCAGAGCTTCAGGAGCTCCTGACTGGTATACCTAAACAATCTCGAGATATTGTGTTAATGAGTTTAGGGTGGTTAGCCCGCGAAGGGCATGTTATATTACAGCAGATAAATGGTTACTACAAAATTAACCTTAGAAAGAATGCTTAGATCTTCCATATTATCTAATAATAGAGGAATTATGTTGTTTTTTTCTTTGGCAGTATTGATTGTAGTTTTAGTTTTAATAAATGTTTTATTAAGCGCTGCGCTCAATCAAGGGCATATTGTTAAGCATCAATTGGCGCGGACTCAGGCTTTGTATGCGGCTTTAGGGGGAGTCAGTTATGTTTTTGACCAATTAAGGGTTAACAATTGGACAGTTGTAGCGCCGGACATAGTCTATGAATTATGTGACAATAGCGATGGCGTTCCATCAAATTGTTACGATGCGCCATTATCCCTTCCTCGATCTATAAGTAAACTATCCATCAATATCAGCGATACTGCAGCTACAGCAGGTCTTGGTACTGCCAGAATCTTTGTCACTGCAAATTACACCCAGTTTTAAGCCAACCGTATCAAATTATAACATAAGTAAGTTTATTATAATATAATAATATCTAGTATCAGTTAAATACCGTCTTACGCTAAAATATAAGTAAGTTTAGATAGATATATAGTACTATGTTTTACTTGATATAAAAAAAGACTTGACAAAATATATAAATATGGTATTAAATATAAATGTTATGATGAATATGTATGGAAGGTAGATATATATGCAAAAATTAATAAGTCTTGATGAGTTGGCTGAATATTTACGTTTGCAAAGACAAACTATATATAACTGGCTTTATCAGGGGAAGATTTCAGGAATTAAGGTGGGTGGGGTATGGAGGTTTGACCGCCGCGAAATTGATTCCTGGATAAAGACTCGGAGAAGACCAGCTAAAACCGGAGACAAATAATGGGGTTTCTGGGTATTTATTTTGGTTCAAAGATAATCAGTATAGTTGAAAGCGCAGCAGATAAGATAATTGCTTCCATTCAAATTCCTACTCCTAGTAATACGGGATTGGAGATGGAGGATAATATTTCTCTAGCCAGTAAAACTGTTGGCCTTATTAACGCTGAATTGCGTAAAAATAATATTCAGGCTAAACAGATGGGGGTAGTTATCAGCGGTAAGGATTTAATTATCCGTAGTTTTGATTTACCAAGCAGCTTGAGTTACAGGGAACTTGTAGATGATGCGGTAAATATGGAAGCTAAAAAATATATACCTTTTAAAGCCGAAGATCTAATTTCTGATTTTCAATACACTTTGGATAGAAGTCTGAACAAAAATTTAATCCTTTTTACAGCCTTGAAAAAAGAGGTGATGGATGGATACAGCGGAATTATAGAGCAGCTTAGCGCTAAGACGCTTACTATGGAATATTCCGCTTTTAGCCTTTTTAGGCTGTTAAAGTTGTCCGGGGCTAAAACAAAAGGTGTAATTGCTACCATGGATGTGGATTTTTCAGAAGATGACGAAAGTAATTTCGTTGTTTTTCAGAACGGGTTTCCTTTATTCAGCCGTGATATGACATTTCGTAAAGAGAAGGACCAGTTGGAAGGAAAAGAAGAGACAGCCGCGGAGATTCTGGATAAAATTGCCTTGGAATTGAGAGTATCTTTGGACTTTTTCCAAAGGAAGTTTTCAAATAAGAAGATCGAGAAACTCTATTTTCTTGCTCCTTATGAGTATCAGAAAGAGATGGAGTCAATAGTAGAGGAAAAAGGGGTTTTAGCAAAGGCTGTAGATGTCCGTAAATACATGGGTAAGGCTATACCTTATTCTTCGGGGTTACTCAAGGCCTATAGTATTTCGCTTTATAGCAAAATTAAAGTCGAGACTAAGACAAATTTCTTAGTGCGCAGTAAAAAAGTTCAGTCTGGAAAGTCTGCTTCATTAACTTCCGCGGATTTGGTAAGTAACCTGAAAATTAATCCGCTTATCGTATTTTTGGGGCTGTTAATAGTCGGTATTCCGTTTGGCTTTACCTATAAGCAGAAAATGGAATTGGATAAAGAGATAAAAGGCATCTTGGGAATTAGAATACAGATTCCTAATATTAATTCTGAGGCCAGTTACGATGAGATCTTGGCTATCGATTCTTCCGAAAAACACAGATTGGATAAAATTAGCGAAGCAATAAAGAAGAGGGTGCTTTTAACTCCTCAGCTTAGGATTATTCCACGCATTGTCCCTAAGGAGATGCGTTTAACCGATTTTAGCTATCAGCAGGATCCTAACCGCCAATACGGCATATCTTATTCCTTTTCCTTATCCGGATTTGTGTATCTTGGGGATAACGGCAAAGAGGGGCAAGCAATCGAAAAGTTTTATCTTGATCTTAAAACTAACCCGGAAATAAGCAAGAATTTTAGTAAAATCAATATTGTTTCTTTAGATTACGTTTCGGTATTTTCTAATGTTTTAGCAAGCAAATTTACCATAAGGGGCACAAATTAATTTCACAAAAGGGTATTAATTATGGCGGATTTTAAAATTGGATCGAGTCCGGGAAAACTTAATAAGATTGTTGTAAATAT
>JAHKBC010000099.1 GCA_018825725.1 Candidatus Omnitrophota bacterium | reverse complement strand
CTTCTGATGTAGTAACTCAGCATTCTTCAACTTCTATCCGTCGGCAAGGAGGAGGTACAGCATTTATTACTTCAGAGGGTTCGAATATTCAGGCTGGTTCCGAATCGATAATTACCAGGGAATAGCCAAAAAAGGTTAGTAAAAATGAAGACTAAAAAACAAAATCAGGGCCAGGCAATATTAGAGCTATCCATATTTGGGTCGCTCATAATCTTTATTTTGGGTATCTTGCTGAGTTTCATGCAACAGATGAATGACCAGCAATATACCCGAATGGAGGCTTTTCGCCGGGCATTATATCAAGCTTGTACAAATAATTTAGGCGGAACCGGAGCTGGCTCCTCTGTGCAGTATGTTCTGATGCAAAACCGCAGGCACGCAGACAGCTCCAATAATTTCCGCAAAGGCTCTCCCCAGACATTTAGCGCAAGTTCCAGCGTCTCCTGGGCAGTCCCGGAAATAAGCCAGGAAGGCGAAGCAGCGCGCTTGACCGTAGTTAATGTGGACGGAGAAGAAAGAGTGGCGAGTTACCGGGAATTTGTGCCCAAGGATTTAGACCGTTTTGATAAAAAGACCGGGGAAGAAAGAGATAAATACCTGGTCTTTAGGTTAGGAGATATAAACACTGATTCCAGATTATCATTCCAGGAACAGACCCGCAAAATCGAGGATCCAAATTCCATAACTAATTTGAGGAGTTCTACTTTGACCCAGTATCTGGATACCCAGGTAAAATACGAGACGTTATGGAAATATAAAGGTAGCGATGATGAAGATCTGGAAGAAGAGGGGGATTTTTTCCATCCTCAACGCACTTATACCGAAAGTCACGCCAGCAGCTGGACTACGCAATTTTAAGGAGATTAGAGATGTTCAGAAAAAGGAAAGGCCAATCTACGCTTGAGACCGCATTGGTGCTGGTAATTACCTTTTCCTTAGTGGGTGGGATAGTAAATATCTGGATCTGGGCTAACCGCCAGATTGTAGAGCGGCAGGTGCGTTATAATAATAGCCGGGTGGCAGCCGGAACTTCCAGCGATGATTATGAACTCCAGTGGCCGGTTTATGAGCCTGATGAATTAACCGAAGAAGAAGTAATCTTAAGGTAAGAGAGATGTTTACTTATTTTCATCTGAATAAGCCTAGCAGCCTGAATAATAACCGCGGCCAGTTAGCCTCGATATTTATCGCAATTATTGCGGTTATGATCATTATGGCTATAGCGACTGTAAATTTAGGCAAGGTTGCTTTTATTAAGACTGAATCTTCAAATGCCGTGGATGCCGGGTCATTAGCCGCAGGCTCTGCCATGGCCAATAACTTTAATTCAGTGACTGTTTCAAGTGCGAAGATGCACAAAGATTATTGGGAGTTTTATCTGCAGACTACGCTGAATTTTGCTATTGCCACCTATCGTCTGGTTGAAGCTTATACTGCTGTTCAGTCAGCTCTCTCCTCCTCTGTGCAAGCTAAAGCCCAGGCCATGCAAGCAATAACGCAGGCCACTTCAGCATCAGGGCAGGTAGCTTCTTTTGCAACTGCGTGCAAAGCCAGTCTTCCTGCAGGACAAGCATTACAGAGAACAAGCCAAGCAATTAGTTCTTTAATCAAAGCTATTAATTCGATAACAAAATCTCTTACGGCTATGGGTAAGTTTCAGGATACAATGCGTTCTATTGACTTAAGCATAACATCATTTTGGGTTGCCCAAAACTATACTTACCTGAATATCCGCAAAGGCTTAAAAAAAGGCTGGGAAAATGCCATAAAAGCAGGTTATGGTTCGGCATTTTCTAATAGCGGCATAGGAGGTAAATTAACTAAGGAGCAACAGGAGGATTTTGGAGATTTCTCCGAGAATATCGGAACTGCTCCGAGCTATACTTATTCCTGGGTAGATGGTCAGGGAAGAAGCCATTCGGTTAAAGTAGATGTTGGTATTATGGATGTGAATAGTCTTCAGGTAAAGGTGGCTACTTTGCCTTTTCCTGCTATAGCCGCTCTTTTAGCCGGTATATTTGTAACGGCTAATTCGGCAGTTGCTTCATTGGGTATAGGACAACAATCATATGTTCAGGCAGGAAGAAGCTTTGTAGAAGCGGGATCAGAATATTCAGGATCTCTTGGGCCAATAGCCCAAGCTTGCGCAAACACGGTATGTTGTCCGCCAAAATATATGTGCAATACCTGTCCTCCTTTTTTCGCCGCAGCTGCACAAGCTGCAGCTATTCTAACTAAGGGTAATGCTGCTAGCACACAGGGTATTGCTAGTATTGTAATGGGTGATACAGCCCTTGTTTCTGCTTCTACCTCCATGATTCTTATTTTTCCTATGATTATTGCTACGCTAGCAGGTTTATTAGCCGGGCCGGAGATTACCGATGATAACGGAGATATCTGGCTTTATATAACTTGCTGGATAACTGATATTAATCATGATCGTTTGGTGAAAGTTGATATTACGCAAAATCATGAGGGGGCGGATTTAGGCGGTATGTGGGAGACCAAGTATCCGACAACCACTGGTTTTAGCATAGTTAATTTCCAAGGCAATGGCGATATTGGAGGTTTTGTGCCTAAGCACGATGCCACGATAATCGAAACAGATCAGCTTTAGTAAATAAAGGAGCGAAGAAATGACCTTATGCAAGAAGGGTATGTTAAAGGTAACCATGATTATTATTATGTTCTCTTTTTTATTTTTTCCGGATCTAAACAATATCTATGCTTCCTGGCTGGATAATTTAATTGTATCTACTCCTCCGGCAACTCAGGAGACAGACCGGGAAAAAAGAAGCATGGCTGGAGAGGAGTACGAGTATGTTTATTATTCCAGCAGCCTGGACAGGACAGAGATAGTCGATTACTACCGTAAGAAACTCAAGCAGACAGGGTGGAAAGAGAGGGATTTGAAGGCAGGCTTAAAAAAAATCCCTAACTTTACTCCAGACCAGAGCATGCTTACTGTTCTGGAAAACAACCTTTTATTTGAAAAAGATGGTCGGGTATTTAGTATTAATTTTCTTCCTGTGGGGATACAAAAGGATAAAAAGACCAATTATTTAGTCTCCTGGACGCTGGAATCCAAGAACAAGGAAGATGATGAATGGCTAGGCGAAGAGGACTCCACGGGAGAATTATTAACCCAGCCTAAAAAACAGGTTGCTCCGGTTTATCCTGGAGCAAAACTGATCAGCCTTGACGAGGGCCGCGATCATTCAACTCTATCCTATGTTTCCCATGATGATCTGGAACAAGTTTTATGGTTCTACCGTAATAACATGGTTAATTATGGCTGGAGCCTTATTGAAGACATGCCTGTGCAAAGCCAGGAGATGAATCAAGAGGCAATGCAACAAAGTTGCCCTTCATGTTATCAGAATAATATAGAGCTTCCCAAGGGCATGCAACTGCGCTTTGCGGCTTTGAAATTCAAGAATAACAGCGAAGATATCTGTGATGTACAGGCTAGCACGCTGTTTATAGATAGTAAGCAGTCTCTGCCGGGAAGAAACAAGACTAACATTATTATAAATTACTATGAGAGCAGCCAATAAAGCACAGTCAACTTTAGAATATGCGGTTTTGATTATTGTCATAGCCGGAGCTCTGATTGCCATGAAGGGGTATCTGGATCGGGCAGTGCAGGAAAAGTATCGTCAGGGAGCGGATGTTTGGGGAGAAGGAGGCCAATACGCCAAAGGCATTACTCAGGTTAACCAGGGTAATATTTCGCCAGCCATAAATCCTTCTGTTTTGACCTCTGAAGTCTGCGCTTCTGTTCATGACCTGGCAGCAAAGCTCGAGGATGAACTGGCAAGATTAGAGGTTCAATTACAAGAAGCAGAAAACCTGGTGGATCAGGATGATATTGAGCAGAAGATGCTGGAATTGGAGAAATCTCAACTGGATGATATAACTGAATCTGAGAAATCAACCAGGATAGAAGGGGACGAGTATGCTGCTCAAGCCAGGGCTTTGCGCGCAGAGGCTAAGGCTAGGAGAGACCAGGCTGATCGTAATGATGTCCGGGCGGATGAGTTGGAGTATATAGAATATCCGGATTGCATGGCAGGCAATATGACTTATACAGTTCCCTGTGAAAACTTATTAGTTCAGGCTGAGAATCTAAGAAGCGAGGCAATTATATTAAGGGCAGAGGCCGTAGAAATAGATAGGCAGGCAGAGATCCAGGAATATTATGCTGATGAAAGCTACCAGATGGCAGATAGGCTGGCGGCGAGGATTCCGGAAATACAAGCCGGAATTCCAGGATTCAGGATTATTCTTGACCAAGCCAAGAACCAGAATAAGAGCTTGGTTGATGTCCTAAAAGAAAAGATTGTTGAGAAAGAGGAGCAGATAGCAGTTTACAAGAATGCAAATGCCTTTTGTTTTGCGGCTACACAGCCTTAGGGGGCAGAATGAAGCGGTTAAGTAGCAAAAAACATATTAATTTTAAAATTATATCCTGGGTATTAATTTTTGCTTTCTTTATTTCTTTTACCTTGCCGCAAAAAGCACTGGCTGCCAGGAGTAATGCCGGAGGAGGCGAAATTGCCGAGTTTGGTTTTATGGATTTTGCCATGGGGATTGTTTATTCTGTCGGGGGGTCTTTTGTTATGTCTTATATTGGTTCTTTAGTAAGCGGAGGAAGTTTTAGCGATTTTCTGGATAAGGTTAATTTCTCAAGTGCCACGGATGGATATAGTACTTCAGTTGCTGCTTCTCAAGTCCAGCGTTCAGTTGTAGCCGCAGGCTCCTATTATGAATGGGATAGGCGTATTACATATTTGGCTCAAGGCGTGGCTATGGGCGCAGCCAGCGGTTTTCTACAGCCGAATATAGCCATGGGCAAGGAAGTTACCGGTATCAGCGGGACTCTAAAAGGCGTAGGGGTAGGTGCAGCCGGCGGCCTGGCTAAATCCGGAGTTACTGTTCTTGTTGCCGGTGATGAAATAAAAAAAGGTGAAAGAGTGGGTGCTATCGGCCAGATATTAGGGCAGATTGCCGGAAGCTTTGGGACTAGCGTTGCCCGGGGCCTGATGAATGACTTGACCTTAGGAGAGGCAGTATCACAATATTACGAAAGCACGCTTGGCGTCGGTAAAGGAGGAATACAACAACGTGCGGCTTGGAAGAGTTTGGTAGTTAGTAGTGTAGGGACCTTGGCATCTGAGTCCTTTGCCAAAGATGATGAGAAAAAACAGGCAATGATCAGGGGTTTAGTAGGTTCAATAGCCTCGCCTCTACTTGATTTAGCTACTTCAAAAGGTACGCAACCTAAGGATTGGGGAATATATATGGCTAGGGGTATTATTCAGACTGCAATATCCACAGGTATTAATTATGCCATTAGCAGCAAGTTTGATGTGCGTGAAAAGCCCGGAGCTTATATGCTAGCTGGCATTGGCACAGCCGCGGGTTCTGCCTTCGCAGCTTATGCTACCTCAGGGCTAATGGGTGAGGACGGACAAAAGAAATTCAAGGATACGTTTAGCGAATCTATACTTAATACAATCAACAGCTCTATTTCTTTTGGTTTGCCAAACGAGGCAGCCAAAGATGTCAGCCCTTCAGATTGGATAGGTTATGTTGACCGTTTGAATTATTTGGCTACATTAAATAATCAGTATGGTTTTGGAACAGCCATTGCCTTTAATGTAGGCGATGCCTATTTTAGTTCTGCTGCTAATAATGTAATGACTGCCCTTTATGGCGCAACCCAGAGTCCCTATTTTATGCCTAGGCAGGATGTTACAGCCGCGGATCCGAGCAAAGGAAGGAGTAGTGTCCAGAATCCATTACTACAACCATCTGTTGATAAACCGACACCGACGTCTGGAACCATATTAGAAGAATAATATTGTTAATATTCTGCTCTAGGGGGGGCATTGTCCCGAGCTAAACGTTTCGCCTTTCTTGTCCCCCCTTTTTTTAGACGCTAGATCCAAGTTTCTGACGTTTCTATTACACCATTCCTGCCATAGAGCTATAATAATATTATTCCCTTTAAAATGTAAGTGAGATTTTTCTCAAGCCTGCGTCTAATATAATAAGAGAGAAGCAAGGATCTATCTATGTTAGTTGTGGCGTCACGCCCTTGACAAAGTATACTCTATAATGTATACTTTATTAAGGAGGTATAAGGATGGTTAATATGATTAGCTTAAAAGCGTTACGCCCGGGACTGCCGGCGGTAATAAAAGATATCGACAATAAACTAGACCGTTACATCGTCATAAAAAGAGGTAAGCCTGTAGCGGTAATGTTAAGCCCGGAAGATTATGAGGCTATGTTGGAAACAATTGAGATCCTGTCCGATAAGGAATGCGTAAAGAGGATCAAACAGGCCAAGAGAGAGATTGCCGCAGGCAAAACAATATCTTTAGATAATCTGCGCCGGAAAATAGAGAAGTCATAAATGTATAACTTAGAGTTTTCCCGCTTGGCTGGCAGGGAATTAGAAAAGATCTATAGAATAGATAAGCAGCTTTATTTTCGCTTTATCGCTGCTGTAGAGGGACTCAAAACTAACCCCTTTCTGGGTAAATACCTGAAAGGCAGGCTCGCGGGGAATTATTCCTTGCGCGTAGGAAATTATCGGGTAATTTATAGCATTTATAAAAATAGGCTATTAATTTACATAATTGACTTAGGCCATCGAAGAGAAGTTTATAGATAATAGAAAGTGCTTGCAATATAGGGTTTGTTGGCTAAAATAAACTTGATGAACCCGCTAATATTGCAGAAAAATAAATTCTTAAGATTTATTATTCTTGGTCTGCTCTTTTGTTCGCTTATCCATCAGTTTTCTTTTGCCGCAGGCACTGATTCAAACAAAACCCGTCCCTCGCTAACTAATCTTCAGAGTATTCTTTTTCTTCCGGAAGCATCGCTTTTAATCAGGCCTGTTTTAGGAGCAGCCGGTTTTATGAGCCATAAACATGTAATTCCGGCATTGAGTAGATTAATAATAGAGAAATCCGGGTTGAAAGATGAAAAGGCCGAGGTAGCTGTTTCATTTCTCTCCGGCGCTGCCGCTAGTTTTATGGATTATTATTATTCTAGCGGAAATGAAGATATGGACGCGGTTTTTGCCGCCGGATACATCGAAGGAGTGCTCTCGGCGATGATGACCTGGACAAATCTTAATTTTAACCGCCTGAGAGCCTTTTTTTACCGCAAGGTATTCAATTATGTCAGAGTGGCTTTACAGAAGTTATTCGGCGTATATTTAAGTTATGACCCGCAAAAAGGACTTTTTGTTCAGCGTCCGGGAGAAAAGCTAGCCCAAGTAAAAAGAGACCCCAGCAAGAAGATAAATATCGAAATTTTTGCCATTAATCCACAGGGAAAAGAAGAGCAGGTAAAAAAGCAAGATCTAACACATCGTCAGTTAAGAAAAATACTTAAGGAAATCCCTATTGAGTCTAAGACAAAGATCAGATTAAGTAATCAACACGGGCGGGAGGTTTCTAGAAAACATGCCCTGGATACTTTAGCTCAGAAAGAAGGAGGTTTGGTATCTGTTGGCAGGAGCAGGGTGACTTTGTTTGAGGCCAATCAGATCCAGCAAGAGAGCGAAAAACACGGTCAGGGCAAATTGGTTAAGGTTTGGGACTCTACGCAGAACGATTGGTCTTATAAGCCTTATAAGGAGGCATTGAATGAGCAGCTAAGGACCGGCTACTACATTCCTCGGATGGATGGTAGCGGCGTGCTTAGTTCATTATCTCCCCGGCCAAAAGCGCGCCAGGAAGAACCGCCTTCCAAGAAACAGGATAGCCCAAATTTTCTTAAGACTCTTTTTGTAAGGTATCTATTTAATAATCTTAATCTTGTGTCTTT
>JAHKBC010000098.1 GCA_018825725.1 Candidatus Omnitrophota bacterium | reverse complement strand
CCCTTTTCTTTAAGAAATAATATTACTTTCTTGACCTCTGACTCAGGGTATTTCTTTGCTAAAAGCCGCCTTAAAAGTTCCTGTTCGCTGCGCAGCCGGAATTTAAGCAATAAAAAAGCGTGCCTTTTAATCTTTTCTTGGAGCCCACGACTATTTTCCACCTTCGGCTTTGAGTAGATAATAACCACGGCTGGTCTTAATTAAAGCTGCGCCCAATATATTTTTAGTTATACGATTATAGCCGGATATATCCTTAACCGGCTCCCGGTTAATTTCTAATATTACATCCGGAGCAATCATCCCGGAGTTATCCGCCGGACTATTAGGTTTGATAGATTTTATGAGCACTCCGAGTTTCTCATCCAATTGAAAACGTTTGGCTACGCGCTCATCAAGATTATCCACCTCAATACCTCTCCAGCTTTGAGAAGCCACCTCAACTGACTCTTTTTCCTCAAATACATCTTCGGGACGCGGTCCGATCTCAACCGGAACAAATATCTCTTTTTTATTACGCACGATGGTTAATTTTATCTTTTTTCCAACTTCGAGTTTACCGATAGCTGACTGTAGTTCGCGCACATTATTAACCTGTGCACCATCAACAGCCTTAACCACATCACGCTCTTTTAAACCGGATTTCTCGGCCGGGCTGGATTTATGCACTTTAACTACAACTACACCCTTCTTATCATTAACTCCGAAATAACCTGCCAGGTCATCGTTTAAATCCTGAATACTCACCCCTAACCATCCATAAACGATTTTTTTACCCTCAATTAGCCGGTTAATGATCCTCTTAGCTTTATTTATGGGAACCGCAAAACCTATCCCCTGATACCCTCCGCTAGTTGAAAAGATAGCCACATTAACTCCAATTACCTCTCCTTTTAAATTAACTAAAGGGCCACCGGAATTGCCGGGATTAATTGCGGCATCAGTCTGAATAAGATCAGTATAATCCCTATCCTGGCCCATAGTCCTTCCCAGGGAACGGCGCAATGCGCTGACTACACCCACAGTTACTGTCGGCTCAGGATTCTCCAAAGCAAAACCAAATGGGTTGCCTATCGCTACTAACCATTGCCCGATACGCAAATTATCCGAATCTCCTAAATTAGCTACAGGTAGATTATGAGCATTAATCTTAATCACAGCTAAGTCTGAACGCGCATCCTTTCCTTTCAACTCTCCTTTGAATTCTCGTCCATCGGGTAAAGTTACGGTTATCTTATCGGCATCATTAATAACGTGTTCATTAGTAAGAATATAACCTTCGGCGTC
Source organism: Candidatus Omnitrophota bacterium (assembly GCA_018825725.1). Taxonomy (GTDB): domain Bacteria; phylum Omnitrophota; class Gorgyraeia; order Gygaellales; family Profunditerraquicolaceae; genus JAHKBC01. Next base: position 1,606 of record JAHKBC010000098.1, on the reverse strand, counting down.
AATAATTACCCCGGAACCTAATCCCATCTGCCTGTATTCCTGCTCCGGAATTTCTCCGAAAAAATCTTCAAAAAACCGGCGGAAAAATTCATCACCTTCAAAAGACTGATCTTGCCCTTGAGGAGAATTAAAATAGAATTTTTTGGTCCCGCCAAATTTACTAACCTGTTCTGTGCTTATAGACACCACGGCTTTACCTGTGCTATTGGCTACGTTAATAACCATATCCTCAAGCGGGGAATTACCCAAACTTATGGCATAAGAAAATCCAGCCCAACTGACTGTCCAAAGTATTGCCAAAACAAAAGATATTTTTTTCATTTGTTGAAAACACCTCCTCTAAACAACAAACTTTTTCCTGACTTCCTTCTCAATATTATCCTGCAATTTAGGGGTCTCTTTCAAAAGCTTTATGGCAGCGTCCCTGCCCTGTCCGATCTTCTCGCCTTGAAATGACAGCCAGGTTCCGGATTTTTCAATTACTTCAGTCACTATTCCGGCGTCAATGATACTTCCGGCTTTATTAATACCTTCATCATGTAAAATTTCAAACTCCGCCTCTTTAAAAGGAGGGGCAACCTTATTCTTTACCACCCTAACCCTTACCCTGCCGCCGATTACCGCATCCTCTAATTTAATCGAGGCTATTCTTCTAACGTCTAGCCTTACCGAACAGTAGAATTTCAAAGCCCGGCCGCCAGGAGTGGTCTCGGGATTACCAAACATAATGCCGATCTTCTCACGAATCTGATTGATAAAGATTACACAGGTGCGAGATTTACTAATCGCCCCAGTCAGTTTACGCAAGGCCTGAGACATAAGCCTGGCTTGCAAACCCATATGCGAATCCCCCATATCTCCTTCAATTTCAGCCCTGGGAGTAAGCGCTGCTACAGAATCAACCACCACTAAATCTACGGCATTGGAACGCACTAGGGTCTCGGTTATTTCCAACGCCTGCTCTCCGGTATCCGGTTGCGAGATTAAAAGTTCATCAAGATTAACCCCTATTTTCTTGGCATATGTAGAATCAAAGGCATGTTCAGCATCAATAAAAGCCGCAACCCCACCCTTCTTTTGGATTTCCCGAATAGCTGTCAAGGTCAACGTAGTCTTACCCGAAGCCTCCGGGCCAAAAATCTCAACTACACGGCCACGGGGAAGCCCCCCTACACCCAAAGCGTAATCCAGAAGCAGCGCTCCTGTGGGAATTATATCTACATGGGCTGTAACCTTACCCCCTAATTTCATGATTGAACCTTTACCGAACTGCTTTTCTATCTGGGACAGAGCCAGTTCCAAGGCTTTTTGCCGCTCCGTAGTATCCTTTTTGTCCTGAGATACCGCTTCAGGTTTAGCTTCTGTTTTAACTAAATGTTTCTTTTCCATATTACCCTCCTAAATTTGCCTTATTTTAATTGTAACCAAATTTACTCCGAGAGCTATAAAACTATACTTGGCTATCGGAGTTAAAAATTTGCCTGACTTTTCTTGTAACCAAATTTACTCCGAGAGCTATAAAACTATACATGGCTATCGGAGTTAAAAATTTGCCTCACTTTTCTTGTAACCAAATACTTAAACTACAGATATTTAGCGAGATTCT
>JAHKBC010000097.1 GCA_018825725.1 Candidatus Omnitrophota bacterium | reverse complement strand
GTAACATCCAAGAGCAACACATCTTTCATGTCGCCTTTGATGATTGCGGCTTGAACAGCTGCGCCTAAAGCCACGCATTCCATAGGATCAATCCCGCGCTCAATCTTCTTGCCTACATAATCCTCAACAAATTTCTGAACTACGGGCATACGGGTAGGGCCGCCGACCATTATCACCCGATCAATCTCCTGGGGGGTCAGCTTGGCATCCTTTAATGCCGATTGCATAGGCGCGCGGCAACGATCAATGATCGGATTAACCAGGTCCTCGAGCTTTGCCCGGCTGATACTCATAGTAAGGTGCTTCGGCCCTGAGGCATCGGCTGTAATAAAAGGAAGGTTGATGTCCGTATTCATACTCGATGATAATTCTATTTTTGCCTTTTCCGCGCCTTCCTTTAAACGCATCATGGCCATTTTGTCATTTCGTAAGTCTATGCCGGATTCTTTTTTGAATTCACTGGCAATATATTCTATAAGCACATTATCCATATCTGTGCCGCCGAGTTGAGTATCGCCATGAGTTGCTTTTACTTCAAAAACACCTTGGGCCATCTCCATAACCGTAACATCCAAAGTGCCGCCACCAAAATCAAAAACCATGATTTTTTGTTCTTTTTGGGATTTTTCCAAACCATAAGCCAGACATGCTGCCGTAGGCTCATTGATTATACGTAAAACCTTAAGGCCTGCAATTTCACCTGCGTCTTTGGTGGCCTGCCTCTGATTATCGTCAAAATAAGCAGGACAGGTAATCACGACCTCTTCTATTTTATCCCCCAGGTAGCTCTCGGCATCCTGTTTAATCTTCTGCAAGATAAACGCAGAGATCTGTTGCGGCGTATATTCTTTGCCATAAACCTTGAAATGATAATCCTGGCCCATCTTGCGCTTAGCGGCAAAAATAGTTCCTTCGGCATTGATAGCTGCCTGGCGCCTGGCAGGTTCGCCAACTAATCTCTGATTATCTTTAGTAAAAGCAACGTAAGAAGGAAAGGCTTTGCCTGAAGCAACGCCAGCGCCTTCTGCCGATGGTATGATTACCGGCCTTCCGCCTTCCATAATTGCTGCTGCTGAATTTGAAGTTCCTAAGTCAATTCCGATTACTTTTGCCATTTTACTACCCTCCTTTGAGTACACATATGCGCCGTTAGGCGCATTTAGCGAAATCCCGCGCAGCGGGACTCGGTTTATTAGGCCTTCTTGGATACCTTAAAGAAGCCATGCCTCTGGTGTTTATGGCTTATTTACTCCGCACTATGTGCGGAGTTCTAGCCCTTCTTAGATACCTTAACTTTTGTCGTCCTTATAACCTTATCGTTTAATAAATACCCCTTTTGCAACTCCTCGATAATGGAGTTCTCGGGCGCATCATTATTATCTATTTGCATCAAGGCCTCGTGATAATTAGGGTCAAATATCTTACCCTTGGCCTCAATATGCTTTACACCGTACCTTTTTAAAAGGTCATAAAGATGAGATAAAATCATCTCTACTCCTTTTAAAAAAGCAGTAAAATCTTCATGTTTTCCTTGAGCCAACTCCAGGCTGCGCTCCAAATCATCGATAACATTAAGCACGTCACGGATAAGATCTTCATTGCCATAACGTAAAACATCCTGCCTGTCCCGCTCCCAGCGCTTGCGGGCATTATCAAAATCCGCCTGCAGCCTTAAAAATTTATCCCAATTCTCCTGGGCTTTTTGCGCATCTTGCTTTAATTGGTTATACTCAGCCTCTGCTATCGTAATGGTTTTATCTGCAGAATCATTGGTGTTTTTCTCTGCCTCTACCTTTACCTCTTCCTTATCATTATTATTATCGTGCTTATGCTTTTCCATATTAAAAATCTTCCAATAAATGAGTTAATGTAGCTGAAATAAAACCCAGGTTAGAGAATGTTTGTTCATAGCTCATCCGGCTGGGTCCCAATACCGCAATCCTGCCCTTATCTTTCTTGCCGATAGAATAAGTAGAGATGACCAAAGAACAACTATCGCTAATTTCGGGACAACCCATCTCTTCGCCTATATAGACCTTTAACGGCCTCTCCAACTCCTTATTTATAATTTCCATCAGCTTTCTTTTTTCTTCCAATAGCCTTAAAACTGAAGCCAACCTCTCCACATCTTTAAACTCCGGCTGGCGGATGATATTACTTAAGCCCCGCAGGAATATCTTATCCTGCCACTGGGAAGAAGAAACAATTGTTGCATAGTGAGTAATTTCAGCTACCAAATCCGAAGTCGCCTCCAGAATATCATCCAAGGATTTGCTTCTATTTCGGTAGTATTGGCGGATTATAGTATTCTTTTCTTCCTCAGAAAGCGCAGACTCCTCCATCAGAAAATCCACGTAATACCGGTACCCCTGGGAACTGGGAACCTTGCCTGCGGAGGTGTGGGGATGAGAAAGATATCCCTCTTCTTCCAGCTCAGCCAATATGCTCCTGATTGTAGCTGAACTTAAGCCAAAATCATTAGCCAACTCCTGGGAACTAACCGGCTCGCCATTACGAATATGGGCAATTACAGTTGCTGCCAGCACCTTCTTTTTTCTATTACTATGATCCACTATCCTTACCATAACCCTATAATTTTAGCATATAAACTTCTAGTGTCAACTGGATTAACTAAAAACAACCTCTTTATCCCTAATATTTACCGTGACTTTACTCTGAGGCTTAATCCTGCCTTCCAGTATCTCTAAAGCAAGATTATCTACAATTTTCTTCTGGATAAGGCGTTTAAGGGGCCTTGCCCCAAAAACCGGATCAAAACCTGTTTGGGCCAAGTATTCAACCACCTTATCACTAACCACCAAATCCACTTGATTATTCTCTTTTAGCCTGGCCTTAATCAGCCCTAACTGGATACTTATTATCTTTGCCATGTCTTTCTGGCCAAGATAATTAAAGATAATCGTCTCGTCTACGCGATTTAAGAATTCCGGCCGAAAATTAGCCTTTAATTCCTCATCAATAATGCTCTTTATCTTTTCCCGTGTATCCGTACTCTCAATACGCTGCGTACCCAGATTTGAAGTCATAATAATTTCAGCATTACGAAAGTTGACCTGCCTTGCCTGGCCATCAGTTAATCTTCCATCATCAAATATCTGCAAGAGTACATTAAAAACATCCGGATGAGCCTTTTCAATCTCATCAAATAAAACCACCGAATAAGGCCTCCTGCGCACAGCCTCGGTTAATTGCCCGCCCTCTTCATAACCCACATATCCCGGAGGGGCGCCGATAAGCCGCGAAACAGAATGTTTCTCCATATATTCAGACATATCTATACGCACTATGGCCTGCTCATCATCAAAAAGAAACCAGGCTAAGGACTTGGCTAATTCGGTTTTACCTACTCCGGTAGGGCCAACGAAGATAAATACTCCCACAGGCCGATGCGGATCAGCTAATCCGCTACGCGAACGCCGGATACTGGATGAAATAAGTTCAACAGCTTCATCCTGGCCGACGACTCGATCTTTAATCCTCTCCTGCATCTTTAAGAGTTTCTGAGTTTCGCCTTCAATTAACTTAGTCAAGGGTACCCCTGTCCATTTGGAAACTACCCTGGCTATATCATCCTCATCAACCTCCTCCTTCAACAACAAGCCTTGTTTTTGCAACTCTGCTAATTTTTTGCTGGAAGCTTGAAGTTTAGCTTCTAAATCCCGCATCTTTCCGTAACGGATTTCAGCTACCCTGGTCAAATCTGCTTTCTTCTCAGCTAGCTTCTCTTCTTTTTTGGCGTCTTCAATCTCTTCTTTAATCCTTCTTACATCTAAAATAAATTCCTTCTCCTTACTCCATTTCAGGGTCAATTCCTTGCTCTTTTCTTTTAAACCCTCTAATTCCTTCTCTAAACTTTTTAGATGCTCCAGGGAATTTTTATCTTTTTCCTTTTTTAAAGCCTGGCGCTCAATCTCCAGCTGCATAATCCTGCGGTCAGCCTCATCTAATTCCTGAGGCTTGCTATCAATCTCCATCCTCAACCGGCTAGCTGCTTCATCAATCAAATCAATAGCTTTATCCGGTAGAAACCTTTCCGTGATATACCGGCTGGATAATGTGGCAGCGGCAATCAGAGCGCTATCTTTAATCCTTACTCCATGATAAAGCTCGTAACGCTCTTTTAACCCTCTTAATATGGCAATAGTATCTTCAACGCTGGGCTGGTCAACGTAAATCGGCTGAAACCGGCGCTCCAGGGCAGCATCCTTCTCTATATGTTTACGGTATTCACTAAGCGTAGTAGCTCCTATACAACGAAGCATTCCTCTGGCTAAAGCGGGTTTAAGCATATTGGAAGCATCCACTGCCCCTTCTGCGCTGCCGGCGCCGACTAGCGTATGCAGCTCATCTATAAAAAGAATTACCTCCCCTGCCTTAGACTCAACTTCTTTAAGTATAGCTTTTAACCTATCTTCAAATTCTCCGCGAAACTTAGTTCCGGCAACTAAACTTCCCATATCCAAAACAATGACTTTACGATTTTTCAAGCCCTCGGGAACATCTCGTTGTACTATGCGCTGGGCTAACCCCTCAACAATAGCAGTCTTACCAACTCCGGCCTCGCCTATTAATACCGGGTTGTTCTTTGTGCGGCGCAAGATTACCTGAATAAGCCGGCGAATTTCATCATCCCTTCCGATAACCGGATCGAGCTTTCCCCGGTTAGCCAATTCTGTCAGGTCCCGTCCGTACTTCTCAAGAGGCTTGTATTTATTCTCCGGGTTTTCATCAGTAACCCGCTGATTACCCCGAATAGGAGCTAACGCCGAAAACAATTTATTCTTATCAATACCCAGGCGTTTAAATTCACTATAGATTACCGAGTCCGAGTCTAAAACTGCAGCCAGTATAATATGCTCTCCGGAAATAAACTCATCATGCAACTCCTGGGCTTCTTTTTCCGCATCTTTAAACAATCTATTAAGGCGCTGGGAAAAATAAACCTCTTTTTCTCCGCTAACTCTCGGGAAACTTTCCAACTTATCTTCAATT
>JAHKBC010000096.1 GCA_018825725.1 Candidatus Omnitrophota bacterium | reverse complement strand
TGCTTTATATTCCCTGAATACCCTTTTGTATTCAAACTCGTCTCAATTAAGGTTGAACCCCCTGGCAAAAGCTCCCTCTTCTTTACCTCCGATACAATGCAGCCGCAGGAAGCATTGACCTGGGTGATTTTTAATTTTCTTTTTGTGGTGTTTTTAAATACAAAGGTATGTTTTAGTACTTCTCCTTCACTAACGCTTGCTCCATCAAAAAGGTTTGGATCATTGCTTTGGGTAATGTTAACCGTAACAGGCTCACCCGCCAGGCAAAAAAGCATCGTGGCTGATAAAAAGACTGCCGAAGAAATAAACAAAACTGTAATAAAAGCTTTAAATCCCATAACCTTAAGCATCTAACCCAGGGAAATAATCTTGAGAATCTCTTTTTTACTATTCGCTGACTTTAGCCTGTCGGAAATAAATTTATCCCTGACCATCCTGGAGATTTCGGATAAAAGCTTCAAATGCCCTCCGATATTCTTTTCCGGGGAAGCAAGCATAAAAAATATATAAGTTTTTTCACCATCTAAGGCTCCGAAATCTATTCCCGAATTCTTGCGGCCAAAAGCCAAAATAAAATCATTGACCTTCTTTGACTTGGAATGAGGTATTCCCACGCCATTTCCGATCCCCGTAGAGCCAAGTTTTTCTCGTTTTAAAATATTATTAACAAATAGCCTCTTATCTTTAAGTTTACCTGAAGCGGCAATCAGACCTACTAGTTCAACAATAATCTCTTTTTTGTTTTTTCCTTTTAGTTCCAGGCAAATGTACTTTTCTTTCAGAAAATTAGACAACTTTATCTCTGAATTCCTGGCGGTAAACACCAAAAAAACTCCTTTATATAAATTTAATCTGGGTAAACTGGAGGGAAAAGCCCGGTTTTCCTAACGTATGAATTTATTCTACAGGAAAACATCCCCGTTGTCAATATAATTTGCCTGTTACCAGTTCTGATTATTTGTATTTTTTGCCATCAGGGGGTTAAAGCTAAAAGCTCATCCGCAACCTGAATCACTTCTTCTACGCTTATTGCCGCAAGACAGGCAAAATCCTTAAGGCATTTGTGCGCCAGGCACTCAACACACCCTACCTGTTTATGTAAAACCCGCGCCCTTGCCCCTGTCGGGCCCCAACGCTTAGGGCTTAAACCTTTTTGATTCCTGCCAAAAATAGATATTACAGGTATCCCTACGGCACAGGCAATATGCACAGGCCCTGAATCATTAGAAATAAGCAAGGTGCTACTTTTCAGCAAACTTACAACCTGGCTTAATGAAGTTTTTCCGGTCAAATCAATAACCGGCTGACGCATGGTATTAACAACAGTAATAGTCACCTCGCTGTCTTGTGAACTCCCGATGACAAAAGCCTTAAAATTGTATTTTGCAATCAACCTATCAGCAACCTGGGCAAATCTCTCTGCCGGCCAGATTCTGTCCTGAGCACCTGCTGATGGATTAATAATCAATACCTGGTCAATTTCTTTTATCCCTTTTTCAAAAAACAGGTCCTCCTGCCACTTCCTGGACACGGGATCTATCGCCAGATATAAACTCTTATCCTCAACCTCAATGCCAAGATACCTCAATAAATCCAGATTATACTCCAACTCATGCTTCTGACCCAATTGCTTGGTATGTTTTATCTTATCGGTGAGTAAAAAGCCGGTTTTTCGGTCATAACCTATCCTTCTCTCAATACCGGCAAAAAAAGTCAATATGTGCATACGGTTAGTTGGATGAAAAATAATTGCCAAGTCAAACCTCTTTTTACGCAGTTCCCAGGCAAACCTCATTGAATTATACCAGTTCTTATGCCTTGCGAGCTTATCATAAATAAAAACTTCATCAAGGTATGGATTATCACAAACTATATTTTCGGAGTATGGCCTGACCACCATCGCAATATAGCTATCAGGATACTCCCGCCTTAACCCTTTAATCACCGGGGTAGTCAATAAAACATCCCCTACCTTGTCTGTGCGCACAATAAGAATCCTCTTATATGTTATTTTAACCTTCTTAGGGACGGAAAAATTCATTCCGGAAAAATAATTTTTTGCCTGAACCGCTACATTTTCTGCCTTAATTAAACGCATGCAATTTAAATGCTTAAATTTACACTGGGCTCGCTCACAAGGCCTACAGAACAACTCTTTAAGCATTATCTTATATTTATCGCACCAGGGCCCATACTTTTCTGGCCGGCTAGCGCCAAAAAGAGCTAATGTCGAAACATTCAAATAACTTGCCAAATGCAATACCCCTGTGTCAACTGTAATAAAAAGTGATGCGTGTTTTAATAAGGCCGCCAACTGCCTTAAGTTGGTAAGGCCGGTAAAATTATAAATCTTGCCTGGGCAATGTTTCACTATCTCTTTGCCTGCCTGACTATAAACCTTATCG
>JAHKBC010000013.1 GCA_018825725.1 Candidatus Omnitrophota bacterium | reverse complement strand
GCTGTCTCATCAACACCGCTAATCTTTATACTATCGTAACGATACATAAAATTTGCCTTCACATATTCCGATATTTCCTTGCCCAATCGAATATCCCCTCCGCTGACATCCTCATTATAGCCATAACCTATATCAGTATCCCTGTCGTGAGTGCGCCGGTAAAGGTCAAACCCGAAAGATACCGGATAATCATACATCCAGGGTTCGGTAAAACTCAATACAAAATTCTCACTCACCGAACCTAATGCAGCGCGGAATGTTAAATCCTGCCCATCACCGGTAAAATAGGGAAAATTCTTCCAATCAAAGTTTTTCTGCGAAATTTCAAAGAAACCCACGAACTGCTCAACGGTAGAATACCCGCCTCCAAAACTAAATGCTCCGGTTTTAGTCTCTTTAACCTCAACCACCAGATCTTTCTTATTATTGTCAGGGGTGTTTTCGGTATCATAACTTATTTCTTCGAAAAACCCTAGATTCTGCAAGCGCTCTTTACTGCGCCGTAATTTATCGCCATCGAATTTATCACCGGGCCTTATCCTTAATTCACGGCGGATAACCACATCTTTGGTCTTGATATTACCTTTTATTTTGATTTTATCCACATAGGCAATCTGATTTTCGGTTATATTATAAACTATTTCAACTTGGTTTGTAGCAGGATTCAAGGACGTAGTTTCGTAGACCTGCATAGAGATATACCCGCGGTCAAAATACAATCCCTGCATACCAGAAATATCCTCTTTCATGGCTTCTTGGCTAAAGACTTTTCCGGGGATAGCTTCTTTAAGCTTGGCGCGAATCTCATCTTCTTTGATATAGCGATTACCCAAAATCGTCACCTTACCCACGGCATACTTCTTACCTTCCTCAATCTGGATGGTTATGTGCAAAAACGGCCGAGCGGGATCAGTCTCGGTCTTATAATTGACAACCGCATCGGCATAGCCCTGGCGGCGGTAAAAAACCCTGACCCTTTCAACATCCTCGCGAAAAACATCATCTTTAAGAATGCCGGCATTGAAAAACCAGGCCCGCTTAGTCTTCATAATCTTTAGAATACGCTTGGAGGCAAAGCTCTTATTCCCCTGGATCTTAATGCTCCTAATTTTAACCTTTTTGCCCTCAATAATGTTAAATTGAATTTTGGCTGTATTCTTACCTGAATCCGTGTCTACTTTATAATCAACCTGCGCCTGGCCAAAACCCTTTTTTTCATATAATTTCTTTAAAGTCAGAACATCTTCCATGAGGCTAGGGTAATCCAGATACTGGGTCTCCTTGGATTTCAACTCCTCCTTAATTTTATCATCTCTCATCCTAAGAAACTGTAGGCCCTTAAATGATATTTTATCGATGATAGCCCTTTCGACAACAATAAAAACTACCTTCACTCCTTCTTTATAAGGCTCGGTATCTACCTTAATATCGCTAAAGTATCCTAATAGGTATAGCCTTTTAAGGTCTTCATTGACAATACTTTCCTGAAAATCATTACCAATACGGGTCTTTATCTTGGAAAGTATCGTATTGCTACTTATAGAGTTATTGCCCTTAACTTCAATCGCAGCTACTACTCTGTCGGCTGCAGGACTACCTGGCGCCTGCGTATCCTGGGTAAACCCCTGCGCGCATATTAAAAATAGCATTACTGATATAAATAATAGTCTTCGCACTTTCACTCCTCTTTAAGAAATTTCATTATATGTCAGTATAGCATAAAGCTAAAAAAATGTAAATTATTATTTACTGACTCTGATTAAAACGGGCCTGAGTAAATAAAAAAAATCACCCGGCTTAGGCTAAACCTAGAAAAATTAAATAACACATCTATAACAGTATGATAAATCTTTCACTGAAGAAATAATTCTGTGCGGGGAAAATTGGAATATAACTGTAAAGTAGTATTAATTATATGTAATAGTAGTAGTATAGGTAATATTTGCGTCATTAATATCATTAATAACTCCGGTTGTTACGGTTATTCTTCGGCCCAGGAAACCGCGTTGGGTTACACTCCAGGTCTTACTTCGGCCCAGGTTTCCGCCTCTGGTTATTGCCAATCCGCTACTTGAAGAGCCCGCAAATGTATACTTGATATGCCTGTCACTACTTATCTGCCCGACTCCAGCAAAAGTAGCCCCATCGCAGTCGGCAATTAATACAACAGACGGGTCAATCCTTCCATAATTATAACTGGATATAGGCGCTATTAAACCGGAATTAAAACCATAAGAGATACCACCGGAGGCAGGTTTAGTAGAATCCCCCGGGCAGGTTATGGTCCTTAAATCTCCCTTGGCCAAATTAGTTATAAAATCTGCGTAAGCAAGGCCATTTTCTCGCAAATTGTTGAAAAAAATGGCCAACTTTATCTGCCAGGAATCTTTTTGACGCATAATCTGCG
>JAHKBC010000095.1 GCA_018825725.1 Candidatus Omnitrophota bacterium | reverse complement strand
TCTCAACTTCATTTTCTTTGCCATCCAGTATGTAATTGTAAAAATAAAACAAGTTTGGATAAAAAGCGGAATTGCAATCCATAGAATCGTTAGTGGTTGAGCAAGAATAATTCTCCCCTTAAATGAGAACAGAAGCACAAGGGTAAATAAAAGCGCAATAATTGAAACAGGACTCAACATATGAAGAAACTTCTCATTAAACCATTCTATACCTTTAAACAAGACAATCCATTTCCTTGTGAAATATCCTGCCACAAGAGGCAATGCCACATAGATAGCAATTGATAATAATAGTGCTTGCCAGGGAACAGGCATTCTTCCGACGCCCAAAAGAAATCCCCCTAAAACTCCATAAAGCACAAGCATAGACAGAGAATTAATAGCCACCATAACCAGCGTATGCCCATCATTTCCTTTGGCAAGAAATCCCCAAACTAAAACCATCGCTGTGCAAGGAGCAATGCCTAACAGAATACATCCGGCAAAATAACTTCGCCATAAAGGCACCTGCAACAACTTTAAACCTTCATGCATAACAACTGTTCCCGCACCATGAATAGAACCCAACAGCCAATCCGCTCCAGGAGGCAATTTAACAAAATCCACCGCCTCCGCTCCTATTAAGCCCTTAAACACAATTCCCAGGAAAAAGTAAGCTATGACATACATGGTAAATGGCTTTATCGCCCAATTAACAACTAAAGTTAATCCAACCGGTTTCGGCGACTTCCCAGCTTTTATAACTTCGGCAAAATCAATTTTCACCATTATAGGATACATCATAAAGAACAAGCAAATTGCGATTGGTATTGAAACAACCGGAGCACCATTGACATAAATTGAAAGGCCATCAAGAAATATCGCCGTGCCTGAAGCAACCCTGCCAATCAATACACCTAACGCAATACAAACAAAAACCCACAGCGTAAGATATTTCTCAAAGAAACTTAAACTTCTTTTCTTGCCAACACTTCTTTCCATATTAATCCTCTTGTTACATTAAAACATTTTTAACCAATATCTACCAATATAATACAAACCGACTACAATAAAAACCACACCAGTTACTTTTCTCATATAATATTCCAGTTTAGTCAGACGATTGAACCAAAAACTCAATGACTTCACACTTAAAGCAATTCCCACAGCAAATAGCAACACTGGTAATCCAGTTCCTATGCCATAGATAAAAGGTAAAATAACGCCCATCTTAGATTTGAGCGCCAAAGGAATCAAACTTCCGAAGAAAAGAGCCGCAGATACAGGACAAAAAACTAACGCAAAGATCAATCCTAAAACAAAAGCTCCACCTATTCCTGATCCAGCAAGTCTATCTTGTAGCTTCTTAGAAAAAGTTAACTTAGGAATACTTATTTTTAAAATATCTATTAAAACCAGCCCCGTAATGATTAATACCGGGCCGAATGCCCTGTTCATATATTTCTGTAATAAGTTTGCCAATACCGGCACGCTCAGAAGAGAACTTATAATAACCAAACCTAAAAGCGCATAAGAAAACATCCTGCCCATAGTGTAAGCAAGGCCTGAAATAAAAACTGTCTTGGGATTAACGATCTTTTTAGTTAAGAATGAAATTGCGGCTATATTGGTGGCTAACGGACAAGGACTAACTGAAGTTAATATCCCCAACCAAAGCGCTGAAATAAATCCAATAAAAATATAATCCATTATGGTTCTTTTAAGAAATTAGCAACCTCTTCTTTAATGTATCCGATAAACTTATTCTTATTGCCTACAAGTTCCCAGATCTTATTAAGATTCTTTGACTTTATTTCCTTGCCATCTTTAACTAAAGATAAAACAAGAGCCTTTGTATAAAGCTGGTAATCATTAACAAAGTGTGCGTTAACCTTCTCCTCTATATTAACAGCCCTAAACTCAAGTTTCCCAGAAGCAAGCTCAGGTTTGAAATTACTCTCTATTGCTTCTTTTGAATACTGCTCCAACTTAAAACAAGTGGAACAACGCATATAACCATGAAAATAATAAGCATATACTTTTTCAGCAGCCGGCTTATCTGCAGCAAATGAAATTTCGATAAACCCAAAAATACAGAAAACTAAAAATAATTTTTTATACATGCGAACTCCTTTAATGCTTACCTATATCTTTTTTAGCCCTTGTCTCTCTTTGTTCTATTTTACAACAGCCACCCTCAATTCTTATGGCCTTAATATTTACAAGTGCATCTGCTATTTTTTTGTGCGCTGCACAGATAATCCGAGAAAAAGTAGGTCTAGAAATCTTCATGAGCTTTGCGGCATTTACATGTTTTAATTCTTCAAGACAAGCCAAACGCACTGCTTCAAATTCATCCAAAGTTAAATAAACACCCTCCACTTTATCCAATG
>JAHKBC010000094.1 GCA_018825725.1 Candidatus Omnitrophota bacterium | reverse complement strand
GCATCGTCTAGATTATAATACCTCTCGATGTATTGCGATATTTCCGAATGATTACAAAAAACCGGCTGGATCTCCATATTCAACATCGACTCCAGATTATCTATAGTCTGGATATCCTGGGGGTCAGAAGTAGCAATAAATAATACATCCTGTCCCAATAAGTTTTTCTCTTTGCGCAACGGATATATTCCATAAAGCTTAGCTTGTTCGCAAGAGATGAGCTTAAGGCAATCCGACTCCATCCTCTCCTTATCTAAAGAAACTACCGGGGTATTAAAGACCTGCGAACATACACGCATCAAGTCCTCCTCTTTCAGGAAACCCATCTCTACCAAGATATCCTGAATCGGCTTCTTGGCGCCCTTTTGCTTATCCTGGGCATCCTTAAGCTGCTCCGGAGTAATAAGCTGCTCTCTTAATAATACCTCGATTAAATCGCCCACACAAAATCCTCTGGTTAAATATTATTTAATACCCTCAACAAACCATTATGCAAATAACCGTTTGAAGCCAAATAACCTTTTGTATTATACAGCAATTTTCCTCCGCGCAAACCGCTAAATTCGCCTCCGGCTTCTCTTACAATACATACTCCTCCGGCAAAATCCCAGGGAAAATCAAAAAATTCTACCGCTGCGTCCAGCCTCCCTTCAGCAATATAGCTTAAGGCCCTTGCCGAAGAACCAAGCATTCTCAGGTTGAAACAACTCTTTGCCAAGCCTCCTAATACCGGAAGCATTTTTTTCGGCGCATACCTGATCGCCGAATCAAAGGAAATAGAAGAATCTTTTAAACGGTTATTCCTGGATACAAGAATCTTTTTATTATTCTTAAACGCACCGCTGCCTGTTTCTGCCGCATAAAGCTCATCATCCATAGGCATATGAATAACTCCACAGATAAATTCTCCCCTATAAACAACCCCTATGGAAACCCCGAATATACTTATTCCGCGAATATAATTATGCGTACCATCAAGAGGATCAACTATCCACAAATAATCATTACCCGTATTCTTTCCGCCACCCTCTTCAGCCAAAATGCCATGGCCGGGAAATTTATCCTTAATTTTAGAAACGATTATCTTCTCTGCTTGTTTATCCAAATTAGTGGCCAAATCCCTGTCACCTTTAACCTTAATTCGTTTGATCTTGCCAAAACTATCCGCTAAGAGAATTCCTGCTTCCCTTGCCGAATCTATGGCCAAGTTAATAATACTTTTCATATATTTTTTAATAGCGCTTCCAGCATAACTTCCTTAGGCGCTGACTGATCGGTCCATAATTCAAAAGCAGACATCCCCTGGTATAAAAGCATGTTTAATCCACCGACTGCTTCTAGCCCTGATTGCTGGGCATCTTGCATAAGCTTAGTCTCGCGATTATAGACTACATCAAAAACCTTCAAGCCCTTATGCAATAATCTTTTATCCAGCGGAGATTCGTCCTGCAGATGCATTCCTAAAGAAGAAGCATTCACCAGTAAATCGCAGTTCTTGATTCTCTTAGTGATATCACTAAGAGAAATAAAAATCAAACGGTCTTTCAAATGGTCTTTCAGGCGAGGAATCTGCGCAAAGTACTCTTTGGCAGAATCTAATGCTTCATTTTTTATATCAGTCGCATAGATCTTATCGGTACCGGTATTCGTCCAGCTTAAAGCCGCGATTACTGCCCTGCCTGCTCCGCCGCATCCGACAACCAACACTTTTTTTCCTTTTGGATCAAATTTCAAATCCTCGCCCAACGACCTTATAAACCCGGCAGGATCAGTATTATAATAAACAAGTCTATCCCCGACAACCTTAACAGTATTTACTGCGCCGGATAATTTTACATAATACAGCTCTTGCAGAGACAAAAAGTCGTCACTAGTAAAAGGGAACTGGCATTCCAATATCTGGCTTGCCTTTATTTTATGGGGGATAGTTATATTGAATCCACAGAGTTGTTGCCTGGCGACGCTATTGCCGTTAATATCGTAAACCGGCCTATCCCCTAATAAAAAATCCTTAAGATCATCGGGATGGACTTCAAATAAACGGTATTCGGCATTTATTCCTAAAGATTTGAATGCAGCATTGTGCATTGCCGGCGAGAGGCTATGCTTAACAGGATAACCAAGCAAACCGTAGATTTTGAGAGAGGGCATTTACTTCTCTATTTTATTAATAGCATCTAGATATGCCTTAACAGCAGCTTCAATAATATCAGTAGAGGAACCGCGGCCGGAAGCAACCTTGCCTTCAACTTTCAGCCTCAGGCTTACTTCGCCTAAGGCATCCTTACCTCTTGTTACTGCCTCCAGGCGAAAATCTTCTAAGGCCCCTTTAATTCCGATAATTTTATCTATCGCCTTAAAACAGGCATCCACAGGGCCATCACCCGAAGATGAATCCTGTAAAGAAGTTTCTTTTTTCTTCAAACGTACAGTAGACTTAGGAGCAATATTAGTACCGGAGTTCACCTCAAAAGATAGAAGCTGCCATAAAGGTGCTTTTATTACACGCATCTGGTCTTCGATAATAGTCCTTAAATCATCTTCAAAGATATCCTTTTTCTTATCAGCCAACTCCTTAAAACTCTCGAAGGCATAGTTGAGTTGTTTTTCGCTCAAATGAAACCCTAATCTTTTTACCCTCTCGCTAAAAGCATGCCTGCCGGAGTGTTTGCCTAAAACCAATCCTTCAACCTGAAAACCCACATCCTCACCATGAATAATCTCATAAGTGGAACGCTCCTTTAAAACCCCATCCTGATGTATTCCGGATTCGTGCCTAAAGGCATTTCCACCTACAATAGCTTTATTGGGAGCCACCAGAAATCCGGTAAGCTTACTGACTAAACGCGAGGTTTTATAAATGTTTTTCTTAACAATCCCTGTTTTTAACCCAGCATAAATATCCTTACGCGTATCTATACTCATGACAATTTCTTCCATAGAAGCATTCCCTGCCCGCTCGCCTATTCCATTAATCGTACATTCGACCTGACGGGCGCCATTCTTTATTGCCGAGAGAGAATTTGCTACACCCAACCCCAAATCATTATGGCAGTGCACCGAGATAACCGCCTGATTAATATTCGGGACATTTTCTTTAATCCGGCGGATTATTTTACCGAATTCTTCCGGTTCGGCATAACCCACTGTATCAGGAATATTAACTGTTCTTGCACCTGCCTTTATTACCGCCTCCACTACCCGGTCAAGGAAATCACTTTCTGTACGCGATGCATCCTCAGGAGAAAACTCAATATCCGAGCAAAATTTCCTAGCATAAGAAACCGCCTCTACAGCCAGGCGCAGTATTTCGCCTTCGGCCTTCTTTAATTTATATTTCATGTGAATCTTGGAGGTTGCCAAAAAAACATGAATACGCGGCCTTTTGGCAGGTTTTAATGCTTGGGCTGCTGCATCAATATCTTTTTTAAGAGAACGACTCAACCCACAGATAACCGGGCCTTTAATAGTCTTGGCTATAAGGTTTACCGAATCAAAGTCACCTTTACTGGAAATGGGAAATCCCGCCTCAATGACATCCACGCCCAAATAACTAAGAGCCTGGGCTACCTCGAGTTTTTCCTTCTGGTTCAAAGAAGCTCCCGGCGCCTGCTCTCCATCCCTTAATGTCGTATCAAAAATTATTATCTTATCCATAAAATTAAACAGCCTCTGGCGTTTTGTTTAATTTTATCCTGTCCTCTGGACAGGATTTAGCCTCAGTTCGAATAAAAACAGCCTTCAAACAAACCATACCTATGGTGTCTATGGTTTGTTTGATACCGTGCTATGCACGGTACTGTCGTTAAATTTAATCCTGCCTCTGGCGTTGAATTCAATCCTACCTCTGGTGCTTAGGATTGAATTCACACCATGCTCTGCATGGTACTGGTGCTTTTTTTTGATTTATTCCGCGCCCTGCGCGGAATTACTACCTTATTTCTTCATCCAGGGCATTGATTTTGCTGGAGCCTCTGGCGTCTTTTTAGCAAAATCATCCTTAGCCCTGCTAAGGACATAACCCCTGCATTACTCTATTTCTTCATCCAGGGCATCATCTCTCTCAACTTCTTTCCTACTTCTTCAATCTTATGAT
>JAHKBC010000012.1 GCA_018825725.1 Candidatus Omnitrophota bacterium | reverse complement strand
CACTCATGGCAGGCCTACAGGGTGGCTTGTTCCTGCAGAGTTCAAGGAGCGTTGGACCCTTATACTGGGGTCTTCGAGAGAGAAGTTGCCTTCTTTGCTAAACGACTTAAAAAAGGTAGATGTTTTTTACCATGATAGCGACCATAGTTATGAGAACATGATGTTTGAATTTAAGGAGGCAGAAAAATATCTGGCTTCGTCTAAGGTTTTGATTTCAGATGATGTATCCGATACCCTCGCTTTCCGTGATTTTACTGCGGCTAGAAGAAATCGCTGTTTGGTATTATTCAAAACAGGAATTGTTAAATTATGAGAGTATTATTGATCTACCCACCCTTAACCATGCATAAACTTGATAAAAGCCCTCCTTCGAAGTCTACGCTTATTGGTTTAGGATATATCGGAGCGGTCTTAAAGAAAGCTGGGCATGAAGTTAAAATCCTGGATTGCCTGGTTTCCTCTTTTATTAGTACTGATTTGGGCCAGGATTTTGTGCGTTATGGCTTATCCGATGAGCAAATATTAGAGCAGATTAAATTATTCAATCCCGATGTTGTTGGTATATCCTGTATGTTTACCCCATATTTCAAAGATGCCCATAACATCGCCAGGATAACCAAAGAATATAACAGCAATATTTTGGTAGTTTTTGGCGGAGCGCACAATTCTACATTTCCGGAAATAGTGATGCAGGATAAAAATGTTGATATCTCGGTAATCGGTGAAGGCGAAGAAACAATAGTAGAATTATTAGAGAGGTATAAGAATAAGGCGGATTTGCACGGAGTTAGAGGGGTTATTCATAGGGTAAATGGGGTAATAGAAAAGGAAGGCCCCAGAGATTTCATTGAGAATCTGGATGAGATTCCTTTTCCGGCCTGGGAACTCCTGGAAAATGAGCTGGAAATTATCCGTAAAGAAAGTAAGGGTAATAAATTCCTGATGCGCCAGCCTATGGCGCATATTCTAACCAGCAGGGGCTGTCCTAATGATTGTTATTTTTGTTCGGTTAAGCTTGCCTGGTCCAGAAAATGGCGCTCCCGGAGCGCTAAAAATGTCGTTGATGAAATAGAATTTTTAAAGAATAAATACGGTTATCGTGAGTTTCATTTCGTAGATGATAATAGCTCGGTTTCTAAGAAAAGGATGATTGAGATTTGTGATGAGCTTATTAAAAGAAAATTAGATGTTAAGTTAGCCACTCCTACCGGTATTGCCATCGCAACCCTGGATAAAGAAGTGCTCGGTAAGATGAAAAAGGCCGGGTTCTATAGGTTGTGTTTTGGTTTGGAAACAGGAAATCCCCAAAGCCAGATTATCATTAAAAAGCGGGTAAATTTAGAAAAAGCCAAAGAGGTGATTAAAGTAGCCAATAGTTTGGGTTTTTGGACGAGCGCCACCTTTATCTTTGGGTTTCCTCACGAGACGTTGCTGGAATTTAATAACACAATTAGATTTACCCAGGAAACAAATATGGATTTTGCTATTTTTTACTTGCTTACGCCCCAGCCAGGGACAGAAGTATATAACATACTTAAAGAGCAGGGTTTGATAGATCTGGACCGTTATATTGACCCTAAGTCTGAAGATTGGTATAAAATCGGTATAACCTATTGCAACGGATTCAAGACCTCGCTTTTTTCTAATCAAGAACTGCAGGATATTCTCGCCAAGGCCTACAAAGATTTCTTATTTTATAAATTGCGTTCATTATCCAGCTATATGAATCTTGTCAAAAAGATTAAGAATTGGGAAGACTTTCGTTATATGTTGGGACTAGCTAGTGTGCCATTAAATATGATTTTAGGTATGCTTTTAGGAAATAAGCTATCCAATGTTTCAATCCGCGATAAAGATAAAGAACTGAGCAATATAGAAGACAAGATATAAGTAAAGGTATGTCAAAAATAATTGTTATTTTATTCTTTCTATTATTAATTACGGCAATGACCTTTCCTCTGATAACGGGGATCAATACTTATATCCCGGGATTCTTTTCTACCGATGAATCTCATGCTGTTGTCTGGAATGCCTGGTTAATAAAACATTCTCATCTCAATAATTTAACTTTGGAAAAGACAGATTTTATCAGTTATCCATCTGGAAGGCCTCTTTATGGAAAGGGCCCCGTTGGGTACATCTTCTTTTTTATTAACTATTCTCTCGCCATAGTAACTAATCCGGTATTAACCTACAATCTCCAGGTTGTTCTCAATATCTTCCTTGTGGCATTTTTGACCTTTATATTAGCTCACTATATTACAAAAAATATTTTTGCCGGCATCTTTGCCGGGATAATTTTTGGTTTTTCCCCTTATATCTTTGTACGTTCCTGGCAGCACCTGGGGGAGACCTAT
>JAHKBC010000093.1 GCA_018825725.1 Candidatus Omnitrophota bacterium | reverse complement strand
TGAGGAATTCGGCCAGACTATTAAGAAGATTATTAACAACAGGCGGCAATTTAAAACCGGCAGGGGAGCTATCAGAAGACATTTTGCTTTTTTGTTCTTGCGATTTTTCCATTTGACTAATTTTAACGACGCAAGGATTGGCTGTCAATAAAATTAAAGCCCTTCATTTACGCCGCCCTATGGTATTTCAGGCTCAATTGCTGCGAGAAGCCCTTATCCTAATAATATCCAGTTCTTGGAATATCTTATCCTGGTTGCTTAAAACCTGGTCTAATTTTCTAGAGATATCTCCATTTGATTTCTGGATGCTGTCCGAAAGACTATCAATTTTCTGAGCCAATGCGCTGAATTCAGGATTATTAAAATCCGTCTGCACCACATTCTGCCTCTGGGCATAAAGGTAAAACGAACTTCCCGCAATAAAAATAATGCTGCCGACTGTCAAAGCTAAAATTTTATTCATTTCTACTCCTTATGTTAACCATAAGCCTACTGTTCCCTCCAGTCGCGGATAGTTGTCCCTCCCACCTCAGTAAACACCTGATCCATCTCTATGCGTTTGGCGTCGTATTCCAGCTCTACATTCCCCCTCAGGCGAATGATATAGCCCATAATAGCATTTCCCCGGATACAATTAATATCCACGGTGCCGTACTGAGAAAAAATAAACCCTTCGAACTTCCGGGAAGCAGCTGAATAACCGCTGGGAGCGGATGAGGTAATATTGCCAAACCGGGTCGCCAGGACAGGATAGCTTTTCCCGGTGTTATTAACATGCGCCATTATACTCATTGTCCCGCTGCCTATTATATTAATATTGCCGGTAGCAATAATATTAGCGTGGCTAAAATCAACTCCTTTAGTCCCAATATCCGTATCGATAGTAACATTCCCTTCCACCACAATAAGCCCCAGGTTATTGTTTTTACCGGAGAAAGTCTGATCTCCATATAAATGAACCGTCTTCAAATCCGGAGGAGGATTATCAACAATAGAGCGAAAATCTTCAATACTAATATTCGGCAGTGTTACTTGACTCCGGACACGGTCTCCGCTGCCGGGAACAGCACGATCTAAAACTTCATCCGGAGTAACATTACTAT
The DNA here is from genome assembly GCA_018825725.1 of Candidatus Omnitrophota bacterium. Lineage (GTDB taxonomy): Bacteria > Omnitrophota > Gorgyraeia > Gygaellales > Profunditerraquicolaceae > JAHKBC01. Next base: position 1,798 of record JAHKBC010000093.1, on the reverse strand, counting down.
CGTTGCCCTCATAATGGGTTGCTCCGATAACCCCATTAACCGAGATTGAATACCCTCGGGTGCCATGCCAATCAAATAATTCTCCTCCTGTAAACGCCTGGACGCCTAAAAGCCCCGAGGGAATAACCCGAAGCGAGACTTCCCGCAGGCTACGGTAATTATTTTCAGCTGGAATGAATCCGCGGGATGTCACATTAACTTCTCCGTCGTTAGTTTGCCGAGTCACGTTATATTCCCCATTACCTAATTTACGTTGCAAATAATCACCGTCATTATCAAATGATGCATCCCCAATGGCCAAATGCATCAGTGCTTCCTGGATTCCGGCATCAGCCAAGTAAAAAGCTTTTTCTGATTCCAGGTTACCCGTGTTCATCTGGAAATTACCGGAAATCATCATGGCCATGGTCGCGCCTAAAACCGCAAGCAGCATCATCGCGAAAACCGCGATGATCAAACTCACCCCTTGGGGAGACTTTTGGGGCTTAAATATCGCGCTTGGAAATTCCAAACTTAACCTCCGAGATTACGCGGAAAAACTTGAGTCTCGAGTGTTTTATTCTGGTTGCCGAAAAACATATTTAATCGGATCTTTATCCTTTTAATATCCGTTGCCTGCGGATTAATTAAAGGATTAGCGATCGGCTGATTAGTCAGGTTATAGTAGGTTAAAGTAAAATTACTTACTCCGCTGGCCAAAATATCGTTATTGCGCATCAGGTTTAAACTGGAGAAATAATAATCCGTGGTTACATTATTTACATCCGTAAATCTGAACCTGGTGCTGTTGGCGTTTAAAACCGAAGTCGAGTTGTTGATTTGCCGAATCTCCCGGCTCATTCTAGTTATTGCCATCATTCCCGGGGCAACGATTTCATTGCGAAAAGACATAAAATCCCAAAGATCAATGATTTGCTTGATGTAAAGCATACTTGCGCTAACCAGAATACCCACAATGGACATGGTCATTACCAGCTCGATAAGAGTCAGACCTTTTGACCTGTGCTTTTTCATAAAGCGTTTATCAGAATATCAGGACTTTACTTTACACCTGATACCCTGTTTCCCTGATTTCCTTCCCCCTAATTGCCTGATCACCTGATATTCTTTATCCTCAATTACCCGCCACAATCGTAGCTAAAGTTATGTTATCTAATAAACCGTCTGAACGCCGGATATTTACCGTAATCCGTTTATAGCAGCATTCGTCGCAATTGGCGCAGGTACTGACCGCGCCACAAGTTATTGGCAAAACGCAGGCTTGCCAGGTATTAGCGCCATCTAAATAAACGTATTCTATATTTGCCGAGCGAATGTACCCTACAGCCGGCGTGGTAATGTTAATATCAGTGGTATTAAGATAATCGTCAACATCATTAAAGGTAGTCGCGTTGTCCCTGTTTTCTCCGGTATAAATATCAAACCCCAGACTTGCTGAATTGGTCCAGGGAGAAATTGTTTTATTATCGAAATTCTTGGATTTTATTTCTTCCATCAGTGCCTGCCCATAAAAAGTCGCGTCCGCCACATTTTCCGAACCCGCCGACCGCCAGGAAATATTAGCCCACATCGAAAGAAGTACTGGAATAGCGATACCCACTACCACCAGTGTAGCTACCAGCTCAATTAAATTAATACCCCTCTCTTTCAATAACCTCACTGCACCCTCACCCTTCCGGTATTTTGCTCAACAGTCACAACCCTGATATTCCCCTGGCAATTAAAAGTCGCGTTGCCTCCGGCCTGCGGAACACCCTGCCAATCAAATTGCAAAGTGTTGGAAGAATTGAAATTAGCG
>JAHKBC010000092.1 GCA_018825725.1 Candidatus Omnitrophota bacterium | reverse complement strand
GTAATTATATTCCGGAATGGAATGACTTGCTCTTTAATGGGCGGGGTTTAGATGCTTTTGGAATCTTAGATGCAACTAATAATATGCCTGAGATTACCGGAAGGATTTGTCCTGCCCCTTGTGAATATTCCTGTGTTTTGGGCATTAATGAAGACCCGGTTACCATAAGAGAGAATGAGTTAGCCATAATCGAGCATGCTTTTGAGAATGATTTGGTTAAACCGTTTATACCCTCAAAGAGGACTAGAAAGAAAGTAGCTATTATCGGTTCCGGGCCGGCAGGCTTATCCTGCGCCGTACAGATGAACCGTGCCGGGCATAAAGTAGTAGTTTTTGAAAAGGACGATTCAATAGGCGGCATATTAAGATACGGTATTCCGGATTTTAAATTAGAAAAGAGTATTCTGGAGCGCAGGATCGCGCTCTGGAGTAAGGAGGGGGTAAAATTTGTTACCAATACAAGTATTGGTAAAGATTATTCGGTCTCCAAGGCAAAAAAAGAATTTGATTGTTTATGCCTAGCCTGCGGCAGCCGGGTGCCCAGGGATTTAAATATACCAGGAAGAAATCTTAAAGGAATATATTTTGCTATGGACTTTTTGATTCAAAGTAATAGAATAGTAGCCAGTGTTAAAATTCCTAAGAGTGGACTGATTAGCTTATCGGGTAAAAAAGTATTAGTTATCGGTGGAGGTGATACAGGTGCTGATTGTGTCGGTGTGGCTCACCGCATGAAGGCATCTTGTGTAACACAGATTGAGATTATGCCTAAGCCTGCCGAATGCCGTAGCCAAGAATACCCTTGGCCAAAATACCCATTGCTTCTAAAGACTTCTTCAAGCCATATAGAGGGCGGGGATAGATTTTGGTCAATTAATACCAAGAATTTTGTCGGGGAGAATGGGCGGGTTAAAAAAGTTGAATGTTCCCGTGTTAAATTTGTCCGGGATGAGTTAGCAAGATGTATGGTTATGCAAGAAGAGGCCGGGAGTAGTTTTGAAATTGAAACTGATTGCGTGATCCTGGCTTTGGGTTTTCTGCATGCTGAGCGCCAGGGGTTGGTTAATGATCTGGGATTACAGCTTGATGCATGCGGCAATGTCATTACTGATAATAATTTCATGACAACACTTAGCAAGGTATATTCTGCCGGTGATATGCGCCGCGGCCAATCATTAATTGTGCATGCAATTGCTGAGGGCAGAAGAGCCGCGCATTGTATGGATAGATTTCTTATGGGTAAGAGCGTATTACCGATGCAATAAAAAGTTTGAGGAGTAAGTTTTATGATCAGCACAGGTTTAAAAGGACTCGATGAAGTAATTACAGGTTTACGGCCGGGAGACAATGTAGTCTGGCAGGTGGATAAGATTTCCGGATATCAGGATTTTGTCATACCTTTTATCAAGAAGGCGCTCTCTGAGAGGAAAAAAGTAATTTATATGAGGTTTTCCTCGCATAAGCCGCTCTTTAATGAGGCAGATAAAATCAAGGTATATAAGCTTGATCCTGCGGGTGGTTTTGAATTCTTTACTACCAGTGTGAATAATATCATCACCCGAGAAGGAAGAGGCGCTTATTATGTCTTTGATTGTCTGACTGAACTTCTTCCTTTTTGGGCAACGGACCTGATGATCGGAAATTTTTTCATGGTCACTTGCCCGTATCTATTTGAACTGGACACAGTGGCATATTTCGCGTTACTGCGCCATAACCATTCTTTTAAGACCATAGCCAGGATAAGAGAGACTACCCAGCTTTTAATCGATGCCTATCATTGTCAGGGTACTTATTATATTCACCCTCTTAAAGTCTGGAATCGTTATACGTATACAATGTTTTTGCCTCACATTAATGAAAGGGAAAGGTTTCTTCCTATCACTGATAGCGTTAATGCCGCTAAGCTCCTGTCGCATATAACTCAAAAGAGCGCCGAGGATGCCCAGAGGAACCTGGATTATTGGGACCGTTTGTTTATTCGGACTCAGGAGCTTTTAAAAGCCAAAGTCGATAAGAAAGAAAAAGACCTGCTTTTTGAGCGTATACTCCGGATACTGGTTACCCGGGATAAGAAGGTCATGTCCCTGGTAAAAAAGAATTTCACCCTTGATGACTTAATTGATATTCGCGCCAGGCTGATCGGCACCGGCCTAATCGGAGGCAAGGCCGCAGGTATGTTGTTGGCGCGCAAGATCCTGGTCAAAGAAAAGGAGCTTAATTGGGAGAATATATCCGAGGCACATGATTCATTTTATATCGGAGCGGATGTTTTTTATACATACCTGGTTTTAAACGGCTGGTGGAAACTGCGCATGCAGCAGAAGACAAAAGATGGATATTTTGATATCGCGCGTATCCTAAAAGAAAAGATGCTTTATGGAAAGTTTCCCGATGAGATTATGGAACAGTTTCAACAGATGATTGAGTATTTTGGCACCTCGCCTATTATAGTGCGGTCTTCGAGCCTTCTGGAAGACGGTTTTGGCAATGCTTTTGCCGGTAAGTATGAAAGTATTTTTTTGGCT
>JAHKBC010000091.1 GCA_018825725.1 Candidatus Omnitrophota bacterium | reverse complement strand
AGTATGTGCTCGGGATACTCTTTTATCGTTTCATTAGTGAAAATTTAACTACCTACATCAATGCCGATGAGCGCCGTGCTGGTAAAAAAGATTTTGACTATGCCGCGCTTTCTAATAAAGAAGCCGAATTTGGTCGCGCTGATACCGTAAAAGAAAAAGGCTTTTATATATTACCGAGCGAGCTTTTTGTGAATGTCCGAAAAAATGCCCGTAACAACGCCAACCTCAACGAAACACTTACCAAAGTATTCCGTAATATTGAAAATTCGGCCAAAGGCGCAGACAGTGAAGGTGACATTAAGGGCTTGTTTGATGATCTTGATGTAAATTCCAATAAACTGGGAGGCACGGTAGAAAAACGCAATCAGAAACTCGCCAAACTTTTTGAATCTATCGGTGACCTCAAGCTTGGGAATTACTACGACAATACGATAGACGCTTTTGGTGATGCATATGAATTCTTGATGACTATGTATGCCGCAAATGCAGGAAAGTCAGGCGGGGAATTTTTCACCCCACAAGAAGTCAGCGAACTTCTTGCTGAGATCACTACAGTCGGCAAAAAAGAAGTGAATAAGGTTTACGATCCAGCTTGCGGTTCCGGTTCTTTGCTTCTTAAATTCGTTAAAGTTCTCGGCAAAGAAAATGTACGGCAAGGGTTCTTTGGACAGGAAATCAACCTCACTATCTATAATCTTTGTCGTATAAACATGTTCTTGCATGATATTAATTACAATCATTTTGATATCGCTCACGGTGATACTCTGACCGACCCAAAGCACTGGGATGATGAGCCCTTCGACGCAATAGTTTCCAATCCGCCATATTCCATCAGGTGGGAAGGCGACAGTAATTCGCTTCTTATCAATGACCCGCGTTTTTCTCCGGCAGGAGTATTGGCGCCCAAGAGCAAGGCCGATCTTGCCTTTACCATGCACATGCTCTCTTGGCTTTCCACCAGCGGCGCAGCGGCGATCGTTGAATTTCCGGGAGTGTTGTATCGCGGTGGCGCGGAGCAGAAAATCCGTAAATATCTGATAGATAACAATTACATTGATACCGTGATCCAGCTTCCGCCGGATCTTTTCTTTGGGACACCCATCGCTACCTGCATCATTGTGCTCAAGAAAAGCAAGAAAGATAATAAAATCCTCTTTATAGATGCATCGGCTGAATTTGTGCGTGGAGGAAACAAAAACAAACTGACCGATGAAAACCGCGCCAAGATATTGAAGGCGTTTACTAAACGCACAGACATGGCGCATTTTGCCAAGCTGGTGGGCAATAAAACCATTGAAGAAAACGTATACAACATCGCGGTATCCACCTATGTGGCGCAAAAAGACACCCGCGAGGTTATTGATATAAAGAAACTCAACGCCGAGATCAAAGGCATCGTTGCCAGACAGAACAAACTGCGCACGGCGATTGATGAAATAGTTACTGATATTGAAGGCCACCATGACTAAATCTATGAATAAAATCGAAAAATTGATCACGAAACTTTGTCCCAATGGAGTAGAGTTTAAAGAGTTGGCAAAGGTTTGTGATATTGCTGACAACAAAAGAAGGCCTGTAAAATCTAGCTTGCGAGTTCCTGGCGAAATACCATATTACGGCGCAAATAATATACAAGATTACGTTGAGGGTTTTACTCATGATGGCGATTACGTGTTGATTGCTGAGGATGGTTCGGCAAGTTTAGAAAATTACTCAATTCAATATGCTGAAGGAAAATTTTGGGCAAACAACCATGTTCACGTCATTCAGGGTAAGGACGAATTAAATAATCGGTTTTTATTTCATTACTTTAGAAGCATGAATTTTGTCCCTTTTTTATCAGGAGGAACTCGTGCAAAACTAACCAAAGCAAAAATGCTTGAAATTAAAATCCCCATCCCGCCTCTTGCAGTCCAAGAAGAAATTGTCAAAATTCTTAATAGTTTTACAGAGCTAGAAGCAGAGCTAGAAGCAGAGCTAGAAGCAGAGCTAGAAGCAAGAAAGAAGCAGTATGAGTATT
>JAHKBC010000090.1 GCA_018825725.1 Candidatus Omnitrophota bacterium | reverse complement strand
GCCGCGTAAAGATTGCCTTAAGTCCGATAATTCGGGGCTAGCTAGACCAGAATATTTGAGTACGAGTATCCCCGAGGCATCCTTGGCATAATCTCTAATACGGCTTACTGCATAATCCTTGACTAAAATACCAAACTTTTGCATAGTTTAAGCTTCTAACCTAAGAGCCGGGTTCATGGTTGTAGAAACAAACATGCTTTTAACAAATTTTCCCTTTACTGTTGCCGGCCTGGATTCATTAATAGCATTGATTACACTGGAAGCGTTATCGATTAGTTTATTTTCGGAAAAAGAAATTCTGCCTACGCCTAGGTGAATATCACCCTGTTTGTCCGCGCGAAATTCCACCTTGCCTTTACGCACATCATTAATGGCTTTGACTATATCATTGGTGACTGTTCCGGTTTTAGGGCTGGGCATAAGTCCCCGCGGTCCAAGAACTTTACCCAATTTACTCAGGTCTTTCATCATATCGGGGGTTGCTATAACACAATCAAAATCCAAGAATCCACCGGCTACCTTATCTATGAGTTCATTGGCGCCCACGTGTTCGGCCTGAGCCTCGCGGGCCTGTTTCTCAAATTCACCCCGGCAAAATACTGCTACCCTTACTTTTTTTCCGGTCCCATGAGGTAAAACTACCGTTCCCCTGACTAATTGCTCGGATTTCTTAGGATCTATATTCAAGCTAAAATGTAAATCTACCGAAGCGTCAAATTTAGGTTGAGAAACTTTTTTAAGTATGCTCAATGCATCATTCAGGGAATAAACCTTCTCCTTATCTACCAGTTCAACCGACTTCTTATATCTTTTACTGCGCGCTTTCATAGATTTTAGTCTTCCACGCTTAAGCCCATGCTTCTGGCTGTTCCCATAACGCTCTTTATCGCTGCTTGAACATTTTGGGTGTTCAAATCTTTAACTTTCTGTTTAACTATCTCTTCAATCTGTTTTTTGGTTACTTTACCTATCACTTCTTTGCCTGCTATTCCGGATGCCTTGGCCAGATTGGCAGCCCGCTTTAAAAGAACTGATGTTGGAGGGCTTTTGATAATAAAGCTGAATGTTCGGTCGTCGTGAACGCTGATAATTACCGGCAAAACCAGCCCTTCCTTGCCTTTGGTCTGATCATTGAATTGTTTGCAGAATTGCATAATGTTTACACCGTGTTGGCCTAGGGCCGGCCCAACAGGAGGCGCGGGGTTTGCCTGAGCTCCGGATACATACAATTTAATCTGCGCGGTTACTTTTTTAGCCATAATTTTATACCTTTTCTACCTGCCAATATTCTAATTCTACCGGAGTAGATCTTCCAAAAATGGATATACTTACCTTTTATTTCCCTTTTTCAGGATAAATGTCTTCGATAGTCCCATTAAAATTCATGAACGGCCCTTCTTTAACCCTGACCTGCTCGCCCTTCTCAAAGATAATCTTGGGGCTGGGCTTGATTTTAGTTTCTTCAGTACGTTTTAATATATTATCAACATCCTTTTGCGTTAAGGGTGTAGGTTTTTTTCCTGTCCCGATAAATCCCGTTACCCCGGGTATTGCTTTAATAAACACATAAGTTTTCTCATCCATCACCATCTCTACAAGAACGTACCCCGGAAAAAACCTTCTTTCGGAAACCCTCTTCTTGCCGGCTCTGACTTCGGAGATTTGCTCGGTAGGAATAACAATCTTAGAAATTAACTCCTCCATGCCGTTTTGAGCAATTCTATTTTCTAAAATTGTTCTTACTTTGTCTTCTAAGCCTGTTTGTGTATGGACAAAGTACCAATGTTTCATAATCTACCTAAAAATAACACTTAGAATTTTTGACAGAATTACGTCAATTACACCTATGAATGTTGCTGTAATTGCGGTAAATGCAATTACAACCATTGTTGAACCCAGTAATTCCCGGCGCGTTGACCAAGAAACCTTGCTTAACTCTACCCGTACTTCCTTTAAAAAATTTATTGGCTTTAACAATACATTCATTATTATTTTCAATATATATTCAGGGGCGGAGGGACTTGAACCCCCAGTTCTGGTTTTGGAGACCAGTGGTTTACCAGTTAACCGACACCCCTATTAACACCCCTCCGAAGAAGAAACAGGATGCGCTTAACCGAATCTCTTGGTTTATTTTACTTCCTTGTGTAGCGTATGTTTGCGGCAATGTTTGCAAAATTTTTTTAATTCCAGTTTTTCCTGGTGTAATTTTTTATTCTTGGTCTGTGAATAATTCCTATTCTTGCAGACTGTGCACTCTAAAGTGATAATTTCGCGCATATTATTTTATTTTTCTTCCTCGAGAGAGCCTTTGTTACCGTGTATAGCGCGCTAT
>JAHKBC010000089.1 GCA_018825725.1 Candidatus Omnitrophota bacterium | reverse complement strand
TTAATAAAGAAGAAAATCTTCGCGATAACGAGATTACTTTATTCATTGACCTTGACTGCGGTTTTTCTGATGCGGCTGTAAATGCTCTGGTTATGTTTAAAAAGGATAATCCTGGCTGGAAAGCTAAAGGTGTTATTGTAACTAATGGCAAGAGCTTAAAAGAAAAGTTGTTGCAAAAACAAAGCTATTTTACTAATGATATTGAATTTAGTATTGACCTGAGCGGGAACCTGGCAAAGCAGTTTGGTATTCAAAAGACCCCGACTTATGTCATTACGTATAACAGCAGGTACTATAAAATCACCGGACAACCTGATTTGAATGAAATCATATCGAAACTTAATAAATGAGATGCTTTATTCTTATGTTTATGATTTTTTTGTCTCATCTAGCAGTTGCCAGTGCGCAAGGTTTGTTTCAATACGACAGGGTAGATTTCTTTGAGAGGATAGAGGCGCAAGAAGAGTTCATCCAATCAGAAACCAAACAACCCCCAGAAACTATCACAGATGAATGGGCTGAGCCTATAATTAGCCCATCAGGCAAGGTGAGTATCTATGTACCGCCTCAGGAAGTTCGGGATTTTCTGGAAAAGCCTGATCCGGAAAACGCAAAGGCATACTTAGAGTGGAACTTAAAAAGAATTAAAAAATTCGCCCTTGCCCAGGATTTACTGACAAAGGAAGCAAAGAAACTTGAGGTTATGAAGGAAACTAAAAGTTTACTTGAACCTGATTCTTCAATCAACATTAAAGGCTTTAGCAATAACCCCAAGGCCGGGATGAGTTATTTGTTCTATTTTATGTTAAAGGGATGCCTTGTATGCGAAAGAGAGGCTCAAATAATAGATGATATCTATCTTAATCATCCTGAAATCAGGATTGAGGCCTTTGCCAAAGGTTTTTCTGACAGGGAATTGGAGAGATACAGTTTTCCTGCGAGGCAGGATAGCGGCATAAGCAGCCTTTTTAAAGTTAATTCTTATCCAAGTATTGCCGTATTTAACAAGAAGAATCAGAGATATTTTCTCTCAGGGTTTATAGATAAGGAGAGGATATTAAAGTTATTTCAATGAAAAAGGCTGTTATCTTATTGATTTTCATTTTGGCTTTAACACATACAAGCTATGCCGATATCTTTACAAAGGATGATACTAACCCCTATACCATTAATAGCGCCATATCCGAGGATAGATCTGGCTTTTATTACCGTGGAGGCGTTGACTACAGGCCCCAAGTTCCCCCGGAAGAGCCTGGTGTGGGCTATTCCATCTTAAGCGGTTCAAAAGGCTGCAGTGGTTTTGACTTAGCTGCAAGCTTCAATAGCGCCTTCTCAGAACAGATATTGGCAGATTACCTAAAAGGCATATCCAGCTCGGCAATAGCGGCTGCGCCTATGCTGCTTTTAGAGTATGTTTCACCAACATTAGCTGATATCGTCAAGCATTTTACCGCCATGACCAATATGCGCTTAGGCTTAAGATACGCCCAGTGCGAGGATATTGAAAAGGCAGCCGGCGAATACATGGATAAGCTAAGGAAGAAAAGCGAAAGTGAATGCGTTAAAGAGAAAGTAACTCAAGGCCTTGATATTGACAGTGCGCTTAAAGCCTGCAAAGAAGGAAAGGATCCATTCGCCTTCTTGAAGAATGCCGCAGGAATTCCTTTGGCGCAGGGAGGCAAAATTGATGTGCTTTCCGATATCTTTAAAAAGATAAATATCCCTGACGAGAGGAAAGATTTCGTCAAATCCGTTGTCGGGGAAACCACGATTACCTCATCCCAGATTGAGAATAACAAAGGAGAAAAGTCCATCTACAAAGTAAACGATGATTTCAGGACAGAGACTTCCAATAAGTTTTTTTCTCTTCTCAATGAATACCTGAGTTCGAAAACTGTATCCGGTGATTCATTAAAAGACCTGGCCTTATACAATAATCCGGTGACAGAAGAGCAGATTAGAGATATAGCTTTGATGCCTAAGGCTAAGCAGTATATTGCTGTTTCCAAAATATCTTCTGACATAGCTTATTTTAAAACCATTTCTCAATACAGGCAGGCTATGGATGATTTATTGGAGGCAATGCGCGCGCCCGGGTTAGATGATGTGCAAAGAGGAGTACTTGAGCGGAATTATAATTATTTGAAGGAGAAGCTGGAAAAGTTCAAAGAGGAGAGACAGATCTATAAAGACTACAATGAATCCATGACAGGTATCTTGTCAGAGTCAGCTAAAGAAAAACTTAATACTATTATAAACGATGATGGAACAACCTCGTATTTCAGCGATTCTGCTGAAACGCAGGATAAGAATGAAATGTATCTGCCGGCAGAAAAGGAGGGAGAGTGAAAGTGTGACCTTACCCATGCTTTTTTCTTGCCTAACACAGCTCCCCTTTTATTTTTATCCACTAGAATAATGATTTTTATTGAGAAATAAATTTTCTGTGATAAAATATGGTATAAAATGTAACAGGAGAGGTTTCCCATGAAAGAATTGTCTGAGGCTTATACCGCAGAAGAAGTCGCTAAATATCTTAAGCTTCATCCTTACACTGTGCGCCGTTTTGCCCGGGATAAAAAAATACCAGCGTTTCGCGTGGGCGGCCAGTGGCGGTTCAGAAAAGATGACATCGATAAGCCGGTAAGGCAATGGTTTGGCTTTCAATATAGCCAAAGCCATAAATGGTCGAGGTCTTACCCATTGGCGATAAAGTAGAAATGTGAGGTATGATTTGAGTAAGCGAGCATTGGTTAAAGAATACGCGCAGAAGCACCGGTATTTCACTCTTGAAGAAGTGGTGAAAGTGTCCAGGATTAGCAACCAGCTTGCTAAAAATTACCTTCAGGAGTTGAAACAGAGCGGAATAATTTTTTCTGCGGGTAGAGGAGTATATAGTTTTGTCAAGGAAGAATTCCAGCCGCAAGAAAAAAGCCGCGTGGCCGAGATCCGGCAACTTTTGAAAAAACAATACCCTGATCTCGACTTCCTTGTTTGGAACACCCTGTATTTTCAACCTTATTATCATCACCAGCAAACGCACAATATTACTTTTGTTGAGGTGGAGGCGGATGCGATTCGCCCTGTCGCTGACAGGATATCGCGCGATTACCGGTTTGTAATGGTTGAAAAGGCTAGCAGGGTGGCGCCTAAAGATTTTGACATTACATGCGATCCGATCGTTGTTAGGTTGCTAGTCAAGGATTCGCCTC
>JAHKBC010000088.1 GCA_018825725.1 Candidatus Omnitrophota bacterium | reverse complement strand
TTAAAACTGTATATACCGATAATCTGAATTAATTCTGCTCTTTTGCTTAATTATTATTCTCTAAATCCTTGATCCTCTTCTCTATCTCCTCGATATTCTGCATTATCGGATCAAGAACATGTGTGTGGTCCAAATTCACATCGAGCTTCTTGCCATCCTGCTTGGTAATTTTTCCCGGCACGCCTACTACGGTGGAATTAGGAGGCACATCCTTAATCACTACTGCGTTTGCCCCAATATAAGAATTATCACCGATAATAATATTACCCAAAACCTTGGCTCCGGTACCGATAACAACATTATTGCCTATAGTCGGGTGGCGTTTACCATGTTCTAGGCTAGAACCTCCCAGCGTAACTCCTTGATACAAAAGCACATCATCTTGAATAATCGTAGTCTCTCCGATAACTACACCCATTCCATGGTCTATAAAAAATCTTCTACCAATGCTGGCTCCCGGGTGAATCTCGATACCCGTAAGAAACCTGGCTATCTGGCTTAGGAGGCGCGCTAGAATAAACATGTGCCGGCGGTATAAGAAATGCGCGACACGATAAATGATTAACGCGTGCAACCCGGGATATAACAAAATAATCTCAAACCTGCTCTTGGCTGCCGGGTCCTTTTTCTTTGCCGCCTCAATCTCCTCGGAAAAAACAAAAGAAAGTATGACAACTTTTAATACAGATAAAATTATAAGGATAAATATTATATTAAAAGTCAGAATCATCTTCTACCCTCCTAAATTTGCATAGTTTTCTCGTGTCCAAATTTACTCCAATAGCGATAGTTTAATACTCACCCTATTGGAGCTTGAGCACCAAAATGCGCCGCTAGGCGCATCCAGCGAAACTCCGCTAGTTTCTAAGCTTCAACCAGGCAAGCGGCATAGACTGCAATAGCTTTTTGTTTCCCAAGTTCGCCTAACCCTTCATTGGTTTTAGCTTTTACATTTAAGCAACTTTCTTTTATCCCGAGAAGCCGCGAAATATTGCTTCGGATTTGATTTTTATAGAGAATAAGCTTTGGTTCCTGGGCTATAATTATGCAATCAATATTATTTATACTTAATTTTCTTTTCTTCAAAAGAGCCAGAACCCTGGTCAATAGTTTTACGCTGGATATTCCCTCATAGCGCTTATCGGTGTCCGGAAAATGTTCGCCGATATCTCCCAAAGCAGCAGCCCCCAGCAGCGCGTCACAAATAGCGTGTATTAGCGCATCCGCATCAGAATGTCCGGACAAGCCCTTGGAATACGGAATTGCTACCCCGCCCAAAATTAGTTTACGCCCCTTTACTAAACGATGGATATCATAACCTATACCAATTCTAATCATGGTTCTCTTTACCTTTACCTTTTTTTAGAATTGCTTCAGCAATTGCCAGATCCTCAGGTATAGTTATTTTAATATTCGAATAAGCTCCCATAATTATGTTGACCGACACGCCTAATTTCTCCACTAAAGTTGCATCGTCAGTAAAATCTTCATTATTAAACCTGTCATAAGCCCTCAAGATTATTTCTTTTTTAAACACCTGGGGAGTCTGCGCCTCCCAGAGATTTCTTCTATCAATAGTTTTCTTAACCATGGGACAGCTGTGGACTGTGGACTGTGGACTGTGGACTTCTTTTATCGTCGACTTTACCGGAACTCCCGTAATCGCCGCTCCTGTCCGCTTTGCCTGCCGAATAACCGCAAGAATTGTTTTTTGCCCGACAAGCGGCCGGGCAGCATCATGAATCAAAACTAGGCCTGTTTTATCATCAATAGCCTTAAGCCCGTTAAACACTGAATCCTGCCTTCTACGGCCACCTAATACAATTCCTGAAATTTTATTAATCCTGTATTTTTTTATTGCCCAAGCGATTTTGTCTTTATTGGAAGAATTTACTACGACTATTATGTCTTTTATCTGTCTGTTTTTGGCCAGGTTTTTTAGTGAATGAGTTATCACCGGACGACCGGCCAAATAAACAAGGGGCTTAGAAACCTTATTTTCAAACCTTGAGCTTTTCCCAGCAGCCAAGACTATCGCTGATAAATACATTTATTGATTAATTAATATGTTCTAAAAAAAACAGGTGAAGATTATCTCTAATCCGCCTAGCGGGTAATCTTAGTAAAAATCATCCTTCCCGCAGGAGTCTGCAATACTGAAGTAACAACTACCCGCATCTCCTGGCCTATAAACTTACGGGCGTCTTCAACCACAACCATGGTACCGTCATCTAAATATCCTATAGCCTGATTGAATTCCTTGCCTTCTTTTAAAAGCTTAATCTGCATATGCTCACCGGGAAAAAGAACCATTTTTAATGAGTTGGCCAATTCGTTGATATTTAAAACCGTGACCCCTTCCAGGCTCGCTACCCGGTTAAGATTAAAATCAACAGTAAGAATCTTGGCGTCAATAATCTTGGCCAGCCTTACCAGCTTGGCATCAACCTCCTTGAGGTCAGGCAGGTCTTCTTCATTTATAGTTACACTAAAAGAATCGGCCTTCTGCAGGCTGTTGAGTATTTCTAATCCGCGACGGCCGCGCTGGCGCTTAATCGAATCTGTAGAATCGGCAATCTGCTGCAGCTCCTTAAGCACAAAACGAGGCACAATAATCTTGCCATCAATAAATTTCGTTCTTAAGATATCCTGAATCCTTCCATCGATAATTACGCTGGTATCCAATAATATTGCCTCTTCTACCTGGTCCTGGCGGCGCAATCTTATATAGGGTATCACCAGGCTGAATTCATCCTGGCCCCTTAAAGCAACTACCATACATAGATAAGAAAATATTACTGTCAAACCCACTTTCAGCGTAGACAGCATATAATGCGGCATAGCGGTAAGGCTTATGGCATCGCCCACAAGCTTGGACATAATTAAACCCAGGATTAACCCGAAGACGCCGCTGGAAAGCCCCCGGGTGGAAACCCGGCGCATTCCCATCTCCAAACCAATAATCAATAAGCTGGCCCCAATTCCAACAAAAATTCCCAGGAACCCTTTTCCAAAAGGATCCATTACCTGATAGCCTACAAATAAACTCAAGCATACGAAAATAATACGAATAGATAGAATATTCATGTTACCCCCTTAGCGCAATATCCAGAGCCTCCTTAAGAACAGAAGCCGCAGATAATTCAATTAAATCTTTCTTATAATCAAGGCCTTTGGTATTATTCTTTGGTATAATAGCGTGCTTAAACCCTAATTTAGCTGCTTCGTTAATACGCAAGGCTACCTGAGTAGTCCCTCTTAGTTCTCCCCCTAATCCTACCTCCCCTAAAACTACCGCCTGATCAATAACCAGCTTTTCCAGAAAAGAAGAAGCAACTGCCACTGCTACTGCCAAATCAGCTGCCGGATCTTCTATTTTAATGCCTCCGGCAACATTGACAAAAATATCCTCATTTTCCAGGCTCAAACCGATCCTTTTTTCCAAAACCGCAACCAATAAAGACAGCCGGTTAGAATCAAATCCTTGGGCTCTACGCTGGGCATAACCAAAACTACTTTTAGCTACCAGCGCCTGAATTTCAACCAACACAGGACGGCTGCCCTCCATAATCGGCACTACCACTGAACCTGATGCCTGTTTAGGCCTCTCGGATAGAAATATCTCCGATGGGTTTCTTACCTCTTTAAGGCCCGAGGAAGTCATTTCAAATACTCCGATTTCATTAGTAGAGCCAAATCTATTCTTTACTGCCCGCAATATCCTGTATACGGCGAATCTGTCTCCTTCAAAATAAAGCACGGTATCCACAATATGCTCCAATACGCGCGGACCGGCAATCATCCCCTCTTTAGTAACATGGCCGATAATAAAAATAGGGATTCCGGTGGTTTTAGCCAGCTGCGTAAGTAATCCGGCGCACTCCCTTACCTGACTGACGCTTCCGGCCGAAGAACTGATACTCGGCTCAAATATTACCTGAATAGAATCAATAATGACCAAATGCGGTTTTATCTTTTTTATATATTCTAAAATACAAGAAAGGTCGACCTGATTAACAATATAAAGATCACCCTCTTTTATCCCTGTACCCAAACGCTTAGCCCGCATCTTGGTCTGTATAACCGATTCCTCTGAACTTACATATAAGACAGTATGCCCCTTACCTGCAAGCTGGTTGGATATTTGAAGCGACAGCGTAGATTTACCGATACCCGGATCTCCGCCTATTAAAACAACCGACCCCCGGACTATCCCCCCTCCTAAAACCCGGTCCAACTCATCAATGCCGATTTTAATCCTTGAAGAATCATTCTCCTGGACATCTTTTAATAAGACTGGGGTATCTTTATATAAAGAAATAACGCGCTCTTTAATTTTGGGGTTTATTGGCTGATAATCCTCTTCTACGAAAGCATTCCAGGTATTACAGTCAGGGCATTTACCCAGCCATTTGGGAGATTGGAATCCGCAAGTCTGACAGGAAAATATAGTTTTAGTCTTAATGGACATATCTATTTTGTTTTCCAGAATAACTTCCAGGGGTGCTTTTTTAGGTCCTGCACCATATCCCTTAGATCATTATAGATCTCGTCCTGATAAAGCAACTTTCCAACCGTTCCTTCCTTATTTTTAACGCGAGTGATTCCCTCATCAAACGACCTGGCTAAATCCTGGACTTCAGTCAGAACATTATCCAATTTAATAGCTATGGAGCGCCCCAATTCGCCAAATTCCTGCATGGCGAAAGGATCATTACCTGTCATCTTTCCATTATACCCTACAAATCTTTTAGTGTCTTTTCCAGGCATAATCTCCACATACTTCTCTCCTAAAAGGCCGAGAGTATTCACCCAAACCTGGGAATCAATGGGAATCTTAATTTCCTGCTTTACCCAACCCTCCAGCTTAACCAGAGTAGACTTTCCGTCTTCAGAGGTTATTAATTTCATATCCCTGATTTCTCCTATATCCAAACCGGCATATCTAACTGGAGCACCGATTTTGACCCCATTAACAAAATTAAAAATAAAGTTTATTTTATGTTTGGAAAAGGCGTGTTTAAGGTCTCCGATCATCAAAATAAAGATTACAAGTATGATTAATCCTGTAAAAACAAAAAAACCTATTTTATATTCTACCCTCGTCTTCCCAAATTCCATAGCCTACCTCCGTTTATAGATTAAGCCTACTCGTAATCTGTTATTGGGCCTTTGGCCAAACCATTAATAAACTGATGTACTACCGGATCCGCGCTCTCCTGAATCTCGAGTGGAGTACCGAAAGCAATAATTTTTCCGTTATAAAG
>JAHKBC010000087.1 GCA_018825725.1 Candidatus Omnitrophota bacterium | reverse complement strand
GCTCTTAATATGATCCTCAAACCTGATATCGAAGATGTCAAGATTGTAGGGTATTACCTGGGCAAGGTTATTTTGGGTTTGGCCCTGACCATGCTCGTACCCATTATCACTGGTTTCTTGTCCGGAGAGACAAATGCCGCCATGGATTTTATTTTAGGCATGGAGTTAGCTTTGATTATAGTCTTGGCGCTGGAAAAAATTTGTTTTACCCGCAAAGAGGTACGTTGGATGCACGGAATGATTATAGTTTCTCTTTCCTGGATTGCAGCGATGTTTATAGGAGCCATTCCTCTTTATTTAAGCGGCCACTACCTTTCTTATATGGACGCCTGTTTTGAGGCTATGTCTGGATTTGCTACTACGGGGTTAACTTTAGTGCAGGATCTTGACCATATGGGTTATGCGCATAATCTCTGGAGGCATATGACCATGTTTATCGGTGGCCAGGGGATTATTGTAATCATGCTTTCATTGTTTACAAAGGCTGGTTCCGGAGCCTTTCGCATCTATGTGGGGGAAGCGCGCGGCGAGAAAATTATGCCCAATGTGGTTAATACCGCCAGGTTTATCTGGATGGTGAGCATTATTTATTTAATTATGGGCACGCTTGCCCTGGGGGCAATCGGGATTGCCAATGGCATGAAACCGCTTAGTTCCCTGTTCCACGGAGTCTGTATTTTTATGGCCGGTTTTGATACCGGAGGATTTACCCCGCAGTCGCAGAATATCCTCTATTACCACAGCCTGGCTTATGAAGTGGTTATCATCGTGATTATGATTTTGGGAGCGATAAACTTTAAGGTGCATTATCATGTTTGGACCGGAAATTTTAAAGAGGCCTGGAAGAATATTGAATTGACCGTGCTTTTTTTTACCATATTCATCACCCTTTTTATTACTCTATCCGGTTTAAACCAGCAGAATACTTATCCTTCGGCAATGGTGCTTTTTCGCCGGGGTTTTTATCAGCTGATTTCTGCGCACACCGGTACAGGCTATGCCAATATTTACTCCCAGCAGTTTATTCGCGAATGGGGTAACCTGGCCCTGGCAGGAATTATTTTTGCCATGGCCTTGGGAGGAAGCAGCTGTTCTACTACCGGCGGTATAAAAATGATTCGAATCGGTATTATCTTTAAGGCCCTTATCCAGGATATCAAAAGAGTTATTTTGCCTGAACGCGCGGTTGTGGTTCAGAGTATTCATCATGTGGATAAAATTTTTCTTGAAGACAGGCAGGTCAGGTCGGCTTTTTGGGTTACCCTGGCCTATCTCATACTATATGGCCTGGGTGCTCTTATCGGTATGGGTTATGGGTATCCTTTTTTGGATTCTTTATTCGAATCTACTTCAGCTGCGGCTAATGTAGGGTTGTCCTGCGGTATTACCCGGGCAGCCATGCCCACAGGTTTGAAGATTACCTATATAGTGCAGATGTGGGCCGGAAGACTGGAGTTCATCTCTGTATTTACCTTATTCGGATTTTTTGTGGCAGCGCTAAAAGGAAAATAAATGCTTGGATTTGAAATTAATAGCTTTGATTGCCAAAACCTAAATAATAAAATAAAATCTTTACTTTTTACCTTAAGCCTGGTATTTATGTTTTTTAACCTTAATATAAATTCTGCGTTATCCCAAGCGGTATCGGGAACGGATTTAATTAACAATGCCACAACCTACGATGGTTTAGAGATTACTTACAAGGGAGAAGTAATCGGCGAACTAATGCGTCGCCAGGAACACTCCTGGGCTAATATCTACGACGGAAATGTTTCTATCGGGGTGTGGCTGGATAACCGCATGGCTCAAGAGGTAAATTTTACCGGGAGTTATAAATTTCAAGGAGATACTGTTGAGGTATCCGGTATTTTTCATCGTACCTGCTCAGAGCATGGGGGGGACTTGGATATCCACGCCCAGAAGCTGCGCATAACTAGCCGTGGCTATCCTCACAGAGAGCGTTTGGATTTAGACAAAAAACGATGGGTGTTGATCCTTGGCGCTATTACTTTAATATTATGGATATTGACTCTATTAAAACACAGATAGAACAAGAGGTGCAAAACATCGCGTCATCTGGCCAAATGAGCGAATTTAAGTTCAAATATTTGGGTCGTAAGGGTATTATTGCCGAGCTTACTAGCTCTATTCCAAATAAGCCCAAAGAGGAACGCGCTTCTTTCGGCCAGGAGGTAAACCGTCTAAAAAGTAAGCTCAACATCCTTATATCGGAAAAAGAAAAAACACTTTCTTCCGGCTTAAGCCAGGGCGGCCTGGCTGTGGTAGATATAGGTATGCCGGGTATTGCGCAGGAACTGGGGCAGCTTCATCCCATAACCCAGGTAATGGAAGAAATCTGTAATATATTTATGCGTATGGGATTCCAGGTAGTGGAGGGCCCGGAGGTTGAGACAGAATATAATAATTTTACCGGTTTGAATATTCCTCTGGAGCATCCATCCCGGGATGCCTTCGACACCTTTTATCTTAAAGATTATGACCGGCTTTTATTGCGCAGCCATACTTCGCCTGTGCAGGTGCGCGCGATGAAAGAACATAAACCACCCTTGGCAATAATCGTGCCGGGGAGGGTGTATCGACCCGATGCGGTTGATGCCAGCCACCTGTTCATGTTTCACCAAATAGAAGGCTTTATGGTGGATAGGGGTGTAAGATTTTCCGATCTAAAAGGGATTCTGGAAGTCTTTGCCAAAGGGATATTCGGCCGGGATATTAAAATGCGCTTTAGGCCGCACTTTTTTCCTTTTACTGAGCCATCGGCAGAGGTGGATATCTCTTGTATTATCTGCAAGCAGAAAGGATGCTCTGTCTGCGGCAGAAAAGGTTGGCTGGAGATTTTAGGTTCCGGGATGATTCATCCCAATGTGTTTAAGAATGTAGGGCATGATCCGGCTAAGTATACTGGATTTGCCTTTGGTATGGGCATTGAGCGCATTGCCATGCTTAAATACGGCATCGATGATATCAGGTTATTTTTTGAGAACGACCTGCGTTTTTTAAAACAATTTTAAAATACGTGCCCTGTTAGAAACTTTTCTAATGGGGTAATTGGAGGTTTTAACAAAAGTGAAATTTACTTATAACTGGTTAAAAGAATTTGTAGAACTAAAATTAACCCCGGAAAAACTGGCCGAGAAATTAACTATGGCTGGTTTAGAAGTTAAATCTCTCCAGGCTAAGGATGGCGATTTTATCTTAGAAATAGAAATTACCTCTAATCGTCCGGATTGGTTAAGTGTTGTGGGTATTGCCCGGGAAGTAGCCGCGATTACCGGAAAAAGATTAAAAATACCTAAATTAGTCAACGGCCCACAGTCCATGGCCCACGGTTCTAAGGCAAGGGGGAAAACCGGTGGACTATCGACAGTGGACTATCGGCGAGTATCCATTAAGATTGAGGATATAAAGGACTGTCCCCTGTATACCGCTAAGATTATCCGGGATGTATTAGTCAGGCCTTCTCCGGAGTGGCTCAAAAAACGGCTGGAATTAATCGGCTGTCGCAGTATTAATAATGTTGTGGATATTACTAATTATATAATGTTTACCTACGGCGAGCCGTTGCATGCCTTTGATCTGGATAAATTGAATACAGAAAGAATCGTTATCCGCCGGGCGAGAAAAGGGGAAAAGATCAGTAACATTGATCAGGTAGAACGGATACTAAATGAGGATATTCTGGTGATAGCCGACGAACAAAAACCGGTTGCTATTGCCGGAGTAATGGGCGGCAAGGATACCGAAGTAGACGAGCGCACAAGAAGTATTCTTTTAGAAGCTGCGATATTTGACCCTGTGGTTATCCGGCGCGGCAGAAGATTAATCGGCATGCAGAGCGAATCCTCTTATCGTTTTGAACGGGGAGTGGATTTTGATACTGCCAGTGGTTCCTCACTTTTGGCAACGCAGTTGATCTTGGAATTAGCTCAAGGTAGTTTAGTTTCTACTGCCGAATCCGGGACCAGACATCCGGAATTACTGAAAATTGAGTTAAACCCTCAAGAGGCTAATCGGGTTTTAGGAATCCAGGCAAAAAAGGCAGAAATTAAGAAGATGCTCGAGCACCTTGGTTTTTTTGTGCAGGATAAAAGAAGCGGATTATTGACCGTCAGGGTTCCGCTTTTCCGCCAGGATGTGAAGAAGGAAGTGGATTTGATTGAAGAAGTTGCCCGTATCTATGGTTATGAAAATATTCCTACAACTGTAGCCTTGATAACTCCCAGGGTAGGTTTTAATCAAAATAGGGAATTAGTCGGGATTATTAAGAATACCCTGGTGGGTTTAAATCTCAATGAGGCAATTACCTATAGCCTAATCAGCAGGAATTTGTTGTTCGGTTTTAGCGACGAGAATTTAGTCAAGATCTTAAATCCTTTAAGCCAGGAACAGGAGATTCTAAGGCCTGCGCTTTTGCCGGGCCTGCTTAAGGTCGTCAGCCACAACCTCAACCAGAAGCAGCTGCCGGTTAATATTTTTGAAATCGCCAAAGGGTTTTCTTCCGGAGTTAAAACGCCGAAAGAGGAACTCTTATTAAGTATATGCCTCTGCGGTATAGAAGCGCGGTTTTCTTCACAGGGGCAGATAAAGGACAGGCCCGGGCTTTTGCATCTTAAAGGAATCCTCTCGCAAGTATTGCGGAGGTTGGGCATATCTAACTATAGTTTTAAATTGAATAATAATGAATGCGCCGATCTTTACGTGCAAGGCCAGCTTTTAGGCAGGTTGTTTAAACTTTCGCAGGAAGCTTTGGATAAATTCGATATAAAAAATACGGATGTCTTTACCGCTAATCTATTCCTGGATAAGGTTTTTAATTTGGCGGATTTGAGTAAAAATATTGTGCCTTTACCAAAATATCCGGCAATTGTTCGCGATTTAAGCATTGTGGTTAAGTCGGATTTGGCCGTGGATAAAATAATACAAGAGATAGAAAAAAGCGCCGGAGATTTATTTAGAGAGGTGAAAGTTATTGATTATTACCAGGGCAAACAGATTCCTTGCGGTTTTCGCGGCATTACCCTCTCCTGCCTTTACCGCTCTGATGCCAGGACTCTCACCGAAGAAGATATCAGTGCTCTGCATACAGCTATTGTGAATATCCTGCAGGATAAATTCCAGGCCGGATTACGCTAGCTTGACCGAAGTTAGGTATGTGCTATAATAAATACAGGAGCTAACTAAATTTTTTCCCTGCCGTGTTCGTTGGATTCTTTGATGATTGTTGAACCAACACCAACAAAATGGGGGCCTTAGTTCCTCTTACGCCTTGGCGTAAAAGGGCGGCACCCACGTGAGCCTTATGGTTCATAGCCATCAAATCCAACGGCACAGCGCGGGGATTCTACCCATGGATCTCTTCCCCCAACAAGATATTAATAAAGAAAATTTCAAAAGGCTTCCTCTTGCTGTGCGTATGCGGCCGCAGAATTTAGATGAATTTGCTGGCCAGGAACATATTTTAGGCAAGGGAAAGATTTTACGCCGGGCTATCGAAGCAGATAAAATTACCTCGCTTATTCTTTATGGGCCTCCGGGGATAGGTAAAACCTCTCTTGCCTGGTGCATAGCCAATCTTACCAAATCCCATTATGTGGCGATTAATGCCACTACTTCTAATGTCGAGGAGCTGCGCAAAGTAATAGCCCAGGCAAAAATCCGCCAGAGTAATTCCGGACAGAAGACAATCCTCTTTATCGATGAGATCCATCGTTTTAATAAGGCCCAGCAGGACGTGTTGATGCCTGATATAGAAGAAGGTAACCCTATTTTAATCGGCGCCACCATTCATAATCCCTTTTTTTCCATTGTTTCAGCTTTGGTTTCGCGCTCTCTAGTCCTGGAACTAAAACCATTGTCCGCTAATGATATCGTAAAGATTTTATCTGCGTCGTTGAAGGATAAAGAGCGGGGTTTGGGTAATCTAAAAGTCAAGGCAGATAAAAAGGCTGTGAATTTCTTGGCAAAGGCAAGCGAGGGTGATGCTCGCCGGGCTTTGAGTGCGCTGGAGTTAGGAGTTTTGACTGCTTCTGTTGAGCAGGGAGGCAGAATTGTTTTTGATTTGGATACCGCGCAAGGCTCAATACAAAAAAAAGCAATACTTTATGACCATGATGAAGACGCGCATTATGACACTATTTCGGCCTTCATTAAATCCATGCGTGGTTCAGACCCTGATGCGGCAATTTATTGGATGGCCAAGATGCTTTATGCCGGAGAAGAAGCGCGGTTTATCGCGCGTAGGATCTGTATTGCCGCTGCCGAAGATGTAGGCAACGCCGATCCTTTGGCTTTGGTTTTGGCTAATTCGGCTTTACAGGTTGCGGAGTTTATCGGCTTGCCGGAAGCCAGGATTCCCCTGGCCCAAGCCGCTATTTATGTTGCCTGTGCCCCTAAATCCAACGCCAGTTATCTGGCCATAGAAAAAGCCCAGCAGGATGTGGAGAAAAACAGGACTCAAGGAGTCCCCCAACACCTTAAAGACGCATCTTATTCAGGCGCAGAGAAATTAGGCCGAGGTAAAGGCTATAAGTACGCCCACGACTACCCCGGCCATTTTGTAAAACAAAAATATACCACCCGTAAAGTGGTCTATTATGAGCCAACCGAGATCGGCTATGAAGCCAAAATTAAACAACGCCTGGAGAAGCTAAAAGCTAGAGAGTAAAGAGTAATTTGTCCTTGACCTTTAGTGGTTTTAAAGTAAAATAATTTTATAAAATAATATGAGCGCATACACCGGACCGGAAAGAAGAAGGCATAGGAGGATAAAAGTAAATTTTATGGTGCTTTATAGCACAGTAAGTTTTCTTAGTAAAATAAAGTTAGTCAAGAATAAAGATAAATATGCGGTAATGTTGGATTTAGGCGAAGAGGGCATGGCAGTTTTGCTTGAGCATGAAATTCCGTCGGGGACTACACTGAATATTAAATTTACTCTTCCCCCTGTCGGCCGGCTGACTTATTTAAATAGGCCGATACCCATATCTGCTACTGGCTGCGTAGTTGACAGCAAGTTCATAGGAAGAGATGGGTTTCGCGTGGGGATAAAGTTTACCGATATCCTTGCGGGGGACCAAGAGATAGTCAGCGATTTTGTAAATAATTTCTAGCACCACTTCAACCGCCGCTTTCGACTTTCTGAATTCATTTTTACCAAAATTAAAAAGATATATTCAAGGAGGTAGAATATGATTGTTACCGAAAATAAACCTTTGATTCAGCTGTGTGAGATTCTCCAGGGCTACGCTAAGGTGTTTCTTGTCGGCTGCGGCGAGTGCGCTACTACCTGTAAAACCGGCGGCAAAGACGAATTAGAAAAATTTAAGAAGGAATTAGAGAAGATGGGTAAAGAAATATTGGGCATGTGCGTACCCAAGGCTCCTTGTGTAGTGTTGCAGACTAAAAGAGAACTTGAAGTTTATAAAGAAAAAATTTCTGGCGCCGACGCGCTTTTAGTCTTTGCCTGCGGTTTAGGTGTTCAGGCAGTCAGGGAACTTTTTCCTCAAGACGGGCTTATTGTTTTGCCGGCCTGCAATACCCTGTTTGGCGCAGTTATTGATAAAAAAGGTAATTTTTACGAGAAGTGTTCTCTTTGCGGGGAATGTGTGTTGGAACTGACCGGCGGAGTCTGTCCGGTTACGGTTTGTTCCAAGGGGCTGCTTAACGGTCCTTGCGGAGGCATGAATAAAGGTAAGTGTGAAGTTGACACAGAGCGCGATTGCGCCTGGGTTCTGATATACAGGGAATTGGAAAAGCAAAATAAGCTGGACCAGCTTAAAAAAACAAACCCGGCTAGGGACTATAAAAAGCACGCCAAGCCGCAGAGGCTAATTTTAACAAGATAAAAGATGATTTTGGGTAAAAAAGGTTCACAAGCGATAAGATTGACAAAGAGCGAAATCCGTAGTAAAATCCTTGTAAGGTTAAAAACGCAGAAGGAGGAGGAGCGTAAAACAAGAAGCAGGGTTATAAAAAATAAACTCTTTAAGACAAGGGTTTTTAAAAAAGCGAAGACAGTGATGTTTTATATGTCAATAGGTGGAGAGGTAAATACTAAAGAGATGATCCAAGAGGCAATAAAATTAGGTAAAAAAGCCGTAGTTCCTGTTTGTAGGAAGTATAGAATGATGAGGGCTTGTTTTTTAGGCTATAAGGAAGAATTAGTCCGCGGCCCTTACGGAATAGGTGAACCAGCGGTAAAAAAGAACGTTCGATTAAAAGATCTTGACCTTGTGCTTGTGCCGGGAGTTGCCTTTACAAAAAAAGGCGCGCGCCTGGGGCGGGGCAAGGGTTATTACGACCGCTTCCTAAATAGGCTACCTAAAAAAGTTACCTCTGTTGGATTAGCATTTAGTTTCCAGATCTTACCCAGCCTTCCCACCGGGCGCGGCGATGTAAGCGTAAGCAGAGTTATCTTCGCTTAAATCGTTACACCTTGCCACAGCCAGTAAGAAACAATTATCTTCGCTTTTTTATTTTCAAAGGATAGGAGGTTTACATAGATGCTTAACATTATTATTTTTTTAGTCATCGCCGCTATTTGTACCTTTGCAGGGTATTTTTTAAGAAAATATATTGCTGAAAAGAAGATTGAAGATGCTGAAGCCAAGGCTAAGCATATTCTGGATAATGCCCAAAAGGATATCGAGAATATACGCCGCAATGCCGAATTAGAAGCCAAGGATTTACTTTATCGGATGCGCCAGGAGTTTGACCATGAGACCAAAGAAAGGCGTCAGGAGATATTAAATTTAGAAAGAAGGCTTAGCCAGAAAGAAGAGAATATTGATCGTCGTGTAAACCTTCTTGAGGTCAAGGAGAAAGAGTTTAGTTCCCGGCAGGATGGGATTAAAAAAATTGAGGATTCTTTGAAGGCCAAGGATGCGCAGTTGCATAACCTTATTGCCGAGGAGAAAGAGAGGCTGCAAAGAATAGCGTCTCTGTCTATCGAAGAGGCTAAACAGATTCTATTAAACCGTTTGAATGAGGAGTTGAATGCCGAGAAGGCGGTATTAATTAAGAGACAGGAAGAGGAAATTAGGAATACCGCAGAGAATAAGGCCAAAGAAATTGTAAGTATGGCTATACAAAAATGTGCTGTCGAACATACTGTAGAATCCACGGTCAGTGTAGTGAGTCTGCCCAATGACGAAATGAAGGGTCGGGTTATAGGAAGAGAAGGCCGTAATATTCGCGCATTAGAGATGGCCACAGGAGCAGATGTTATTATTGATGATACGCCGGAAGCAATTACCATTTCTTGTTTTGACCCGGTGCGCCGCGAGATTGCCCGGTTGGCCTTGGAGAAACTTATTTCTGATGGAAGAATTCACCCTGGGCGCATTGAAGAGGTAGTCGAGAAAGCCAAGTCTGATATGGAAAAGAAGGTCCGTGAAGAAGGGGATAAGATTGTTTTCGAGGTAGGCATTGATAACCTTCATCCGGAATTGATTAAATTGCTCGGTCGTTTAAGATACCGCACCAGCTACGGCCAAAATACCCTGCAGCATTCCAAGGAGGTAGCTTTTGTCCTGGGGACTATGGCTACGGAATTGGGATTGGATTTTAAACTCGCCCGCAGGATTGGGCTATTGCATGATATCGGTAAGGCCGTAGATCACCAGGTAGAAGGCACACACGCTCTCCTAGGAAGAGACCTGGCCAGAAAATACAACGAGTCAGGCGAAGTCATCGCCGCCATTGAATCGCATCATGAGGAGGTAGAGCAGAAAAGTATTTTTGCTGTTCTATTAATAGCCGCAGATGGCATCAGCGCAGCCCGTCCCGGGGTAAGAAGAGAGACCTTAGAGACTTATATCAAGAGGTTGGAGAAGTTGGAGTCTATTGCCAATGTCTTTAAGGGGGTGGAGAAATCCTTCGCTATACAGGCCGGTAGGGAAATCAGGGTAATCGTTCAGCCTGAAAAAATTAACGATGCTGACGCAGTTAATCTGGCCCGGGAAATCCGCAAAAAAATCGAAGAGGGTATGGAGTATCCTGGCCAGATCAAGGTGAATGTTATACGCGAAATCCGGGCCATTGAATACGCGAAGTAGCGTTTGTTAATTAACTACTCACAAATTAACGAGTTAATAAAAAAATGAAGATACTTTTTATTGGCGACATAGTCGGCAGGCCCGGACGGGATGCAGTGAATAAACTCCTGCCTTTAATACGCAAAGAAGAGGGGATAGGGTTTGTTATTGCCAATGCCGAGAATGCTGTCGGAGGTTCTGGGATTAACCAGAAGGTTGCCCAGGAATTATTTAATTCCGGAGTGGATGTGCTTACTTCCGGTGACCATATTTGGAAGAAAAAAGAGATTTTTGATATTATCGGCAGCGAAAAACGCCTGCTGCGGCCTTTAAATTATCCGGCAAATGCCCCTGGTTCAGGTTGGGGGGTGTTCAGGGTAAATGAGTTTATCAAAGTGGGAGTAATAAATTTATTAGGTAGGGTTTTTATGGAGGCCTTGGAATGCCCTTTTAGGACGGTGAGCCAGGCAATAGAAAAGATTTCTTCCGAGACCAAAATCATTATTGTGGATATTCATGCCGAAGCCACGTCAGAAAAGATTGCCTTGGGTTGGTATTTGGACGGCAAAGCCTCGGCAGTCTTAGGCACACATACGCATGTACAGACTGCGGATGAAAAGATTCTACCTCGCGGCACTGCTTATATAACAGATGTGGGCATGACTGGCCCCTACGATTCGGTAATCGGCAGAGGTAAAGAGAGCGTTCTCTCCAGATTCATTGATTGCATACCCTGCAGATTTGAAGTTGCTCAAGACGATATCCAACTGCACGGAGTAATCGTTGACGTTGCAGAAGATAGCGGACGGGCTAGGAAGATTTCAAGGGTACAGAAGAAGTTATTTTAATATGAAAAAAGTATGTTTTTTATTACTGCTATTTTTTTGTTTTTCTTATAGGCATATTCATGTTTTTGCCCAGCAGAACGATACCCTGGAATTTACTTTTGATGTTAACTCCAGCTCCACAATCCTACCAAAGATATACAAACCCAACATAGATTTAAGCGGACGGGGGTTTGATTCCGAAAAGACCTGGCCGCAACACCTGGCAAGCGCTCAAGTTTTGGATATCTGGAAAAAAGATATCGGATTTCCGGGAATATACCGCTTGCAATTCAATCTTTGGGACATAAATGAATTGGCCAAGGATAAAGACGCGCAGCAAAGGCTCCTTTTTAATTATGAGAATGTTATAAGGGAGATTAATGCCGGAGGTGGGATTGTTATACTGAACATATTCGGCACACCCGCTGGGTTAGGAAAAGTCTTGGATCAAAAAAGTTTTCCTTGGGATCTAAGCGCTTTTAAGGAATTGGTCAAAGGTTATATCCGCGAGTTAAGTTGTAACAAAAAACTCAATATTTGGTATGAGGCCTGGAGCGCACCCGACTCAGACCTTTTCTTTGTGGGCCGTACACCAGAATACCTGAATTTATATAAGGCTATTGCCGAAGGGGTTAAAGAGTTGGAGACAGAAACAGGTATTAATATACCCCTGGG
>JAHKBC010000086.1 GCA_018825725.1 Candidatus Omnitrophota bacterium | reverse complement strand
TTTTTGGCTAGTTTTTGGTATAATGGTAGGTGTTGAAAGGATGGCATAACAATATTGGTTCATATTAAGGCATTGTCAGCAAATTTTTATTGAGATCATTAGAATCAATACTAATTGTCACAATTTAAGGAGAGTTATAATATGAAAGATACTTTATGCATAATTTTAGGCGGTGGAAGAGGCGCAAGGCTTTATCCATTGACCAAGTATCGGGCTAAACCGGCAGTGCCATTGGCCGGCAAATACAGGTTAATTGACATTCCCATCTCTAACTGCCTTAATTCCGGATTGAACCGCATTCTAATCCTGACCCAATTTAATTCCGCTTCATTAAACCGCCATATCTTCCGGGCCTATAAGTTTGACCATCTTTCCGAAGGGTTTGTGGAGATTGCTGCTGCTGAGCAGTCCATGGAGTTCGGAGAATGGTTTCAGGGTTCGGCGGATGCGGTAAGAAAGTCATATAAGCATTTTAATGACCCGCGCATAAAGTATCTGGTGGTTTTATCCGGCGACCAATTATATAAAATGAATATTATGGATATGGTTAAATTTCACCAGGATAAAAAATCCGAGGTGACTGTAGCCTGTAATCCCGTGGGGATAGAAGAGGTTGGGGAATTGGGGATTATGGGTATCAACAAGGATGCTCAAATAAAACAATTTGTGGAGAAGCCTAAGAAAAAAGACGAAGTTGCCGATTTGGCTGTGCATTATGAGGGGAAGAAGAAATACCTGGCTTCAATGGGTATTTATGTTTTTAATAAGGATGTAATGATTGACCTATTGAAGGATAATTCCAAAATAGATTTCGGCAGGGAGATTATCCCTGAAGCGGTAACCAAGAAAAAGACCCATGCTTTTATTCACGAAGGTTATTGGAAGGATATCGGTTGCATACCTGCTTTTTACGAGGAAAACCTGAAGTTTGCCGAACTTAATCCCCCCTTAGACCTTTATGATGAAGATTGGCATTTTTTCTCCCGTCCCAGGCACCTGCCTTTATCCAGGTATATGGATTGTTCTATTACTAATTCCAGTATTGCCGATGGAGTTATTATCGAAAAAGCCAGGATTACACGTTCTATTGTGGGCCTGCGCAGTAAGATAAATTCCGGGTCTGTGATTGAAGATTCCATACTCATGGGTAATGATTATTATGATAATTCTAAGAGCGGCGCTTCGGCTTTGGCAATCGGCAAAAACTGCCATATAAAAAAGGCGATTATAGATAAGAATGTAAGAATGGCGGATAATGTAGAATTGGTCAACGAAAAAAAACTGGTTGATTTTGAGAATGAATACTGCGTGATTACCAACGGAATCATTATTGTGCCCAAGAATACGGTAATACCATGCGGAACGGTTATTTAATGATTGCCTGGTGCGCTTATCTGGGGTAAAATATAGCTTATAACGAGGAGGCAGGTATGCTAAGAAGATTGTTGAGAACATTGATAATTTTATCTTTATGCTTTTCTTGCGCAGGGGTTCTTTTGGCTGCGGATAAGATAAGTAAAGAAGAAAGAAAAAAGCAGCAGTTGGAGCAGATGCAGAAAAGTTTTGAGTGGTGGCCTTCAGATGCCCGGCCCGGCCCGGTCAAGGATGATACGCGCGGCGGGTATTGGTGGTGGCCGGATCAGCCCGGAAAGGTAAGGCCATGGGGAAACCGCGGTTATATATACGTCTACAAGATAATCTATGATTATAAGGAAGAGGAGTTACCGCCTCCTAAGCCCCAGGAACTCAGGCCGTCATTGCTTATAAAAAAGATTATCAAGAATATTAAGATATATTTTGATTATAATAAGTCTGATTTGAGGGATGACGCTAAGAAAATATTAGAAAACGCAGTGGGGACATTGAAGAGAAATCCTGAATCCAGCATCCTGATAACCGGTAATTGCGATATTCGCGGTTCAGAACAATATAATGATAAACTCGGCAGGCAGAGGGCGGATAGCGTGAAAAAGTTTATGCTTGATAGTAATGTTTCTGAAGACAGGATCCGCATTGTAAGCCGGGGTAAACTGGATGCCGTGGCTTATATTACTGACTTAGAGGGTATGCAGAAGGACCGCAATGCCCAGTTTATGATTGCCGAAGTTGAAGAGATTATGCTGCCTGCCCCGGAGTTAAAGGCCCAGGCTCCGGAGGCTAGACAGGTTGATGAGGGAAAATATATACTTCAGGAAGAAAAAGATATTGAAAGCGCGGTCAAGGTAAGCACGCGTGAATATATCATACAAAAAGGAGACACCCTCTGGAAAATTGCCCAAACCCAGCTGGGCAGCGGGCATCGTTGGAAGTATTTATACGAAATCAACAAAGACAGCATTAAAAATCCGAATAAACTAAAAGCTGGACAGCGGATTGTAATTCCCCAAGAATAAGTTCGAGGGATTAAATTCAGGGACGGTTATCATTTTTTTAAGTTGCATATAATTTTAAAAATGATAACCGTCCCTATGCTTTATCGTGCCTATCCATTACTATGATTAGCATTAATAATCTATCCAAAAACTACGGTCAAAAACAGCTTTTTAATAATATATCCCTGGGTATATTCTCTGGTGAAAAGATTGGTTTAATCGGCCCTAATGGCGCGGGGAAAAGCACATTCTTTAACATTATTCTTGGCGAGATAGAGCCTTCTGCGGGAAGCGTAGCGGTAAATAAAAATGTGCGTATCGGATATTTGCCCCAGGAATCAAGCTTTCATTCTGAGAGGACTGTTTTAGCGGAGCTTATCGAAGGTGAACCTGCGATCATGCGGCTAAAGAGGGAAAAAGAGGAGTTGGAATCAAGCGGCGCGGCCGGTTCGCACGAATACGGGGAGGTTTTACATAGGCTCGAGTCTCTGGATTATTTTAACCTGGAGCACGAAGCTAAGAAGGTTTTGCAAGGGCTGGGTTTTAAGGAGAAGGATTTTAACCGGCTGATAAGAGAAATGAGCGGCGGTTGGCAAATGCGCGTGCTTTTAGCAAAATTATTGGTGCATAATTACGACCTTTTGCTTCTGGATGAACCTACCAATTACCTGGATTTAAACGCTGCCCTTTGGCTTAAGGATTTTCTCGGCGCTTTTAAAGGAACCTTTATCATGATATCGCATGACAAGGCTTTCCTGAATGAGGTCACTAGTTATACCTTTATTTTGGAAAACGGCTCGGTATTTAAAGTGCAGGGAAATTATCATCATTACGAAAAAATAAAAGAAGAGAAGAGGAATTATCTTATTAAACAGGCCAAGGAACAGGAGAAGAAGAAGAAGGATTTGGAGAAGTTTGTAGCGCGTTTTCACGCCCAGCCGAATAAATCCTCACAGGTCAGGGCCAAACGTACGCAGCTGGAAAAAATGGAAGAGATTGTTATACCTGCGGACACCAGACAGAGTATCAATGATTTTAGTTTTCCTCCGACGCGCAGGAGCGGTTATCAGGTGATGAAACTGGAGAAAATCTCCAAGGCTTACGCAGATATAAAGGTTTATGAGGATTTTGATTTCGAAATTTCCCAGGGTGAAAAAGCGGTCCTTGCGGGAGAAAACGGAGCGGGAAAATCTACCCTGCTTAAAATCCTGGCAGGGGTTATTGACATAGACAAAGGGATACGTAAGCCCGGGCATAATGTGGATATCGGATATTTTTCGCAGACTCGCCTGGATGTTTTAAGCCAAGAGAATACGGTATTAAAAGAGGCCTATTCTGCCGTGACAGGTTATATGTCTGAAGAGAATATTCGCTCGCTACTGGGTATTTTTTTGTTTACCGGCGATGATGCAGATAAAAAGGTTAAGGTTCTTTCCGGAGGTGAAAAGAGCCGCCTGATCCTTGCGAAACTGCTGATTAATCCTCCAAATTTCTTATGCCTGGATGAGCCGACAACTCATTTGGATGTTGACGCCGTGGATATGTTGATAAAGGCGCTATCGATGTATGAGGGAACGCTGGTTTTTATCACCCACGATATTCATTTTGTGCGTTCGGTGGCTAATGTTGTTTTTGAAGTTAAAGACGCAAGGGTAAGAAAATATCCCGGGAACTTTAACTATTATTTAGAGAAGAGGGCCCAGGTAAATGACGAGGCAAAGATAGAGGTAAAGGTGAGGGAGAGTAAGAAAAGAGATGAAAAAGATAAATTAAAAGAAGAGATAAGGCTGTTGCGCCATCGGGATCAGGAGAAGAAGAAACATAATAACCAGGTTCATACCCAGATGAATAGGCTGAATCAGGAAAAGGAGAATCTAGATATTGAAACTTATGCCAAGGCCAGGGCTATGTCTAATAGTAAGGTATTCCGGGATGAAGAGATACTTAAGGAATATTCCAGAAGAATTAAGGAGATAGAGGCCAGAAAAAACGAGATAGACCTCCAGATACAAGAACTTAAAAGCAGTTTATTAATTTAAGAAAGGCGCAATTATGGCACAATATAATTCAAGGACCCTTAGGAATATTGAAGCTAAAATTGATTCCCTGGAAGAAGGGTCTGTGCGTTATCAGGTATTACAGAATGCCAAGAATTTTAAAACTTCCTGGGTGGAGCTGGGGCGTTCTCTCTATACGGTTCACAGGGACAAGCTTTATAAAGAGTGGGGATATAGCGTATTTGAAAATTATGCCTCCAAAGAAATCGGAATCAAGAAGGACACTGCTATGAAGCTTCTGCGTTCATATTATTTTCTGGAAAAAGAAGAACCGGATTATTTAAAAGAAGATTTTGTGCGGCAGGCGCAGACAGCCTCTGTGCCTAATTACGAATCTGTAAATTTATTGCGCCTGGCAAAGAATAAAAAGGCCTTGGATGAAACCGACTATAAAGAATTTCGAAAGCAGGTTTTTGAAAAGGGCAAAGATGCCCGTGAACTTAAAAAAGATTTAACGGCTATTATCAGGCAAAGACTTGAGCTGGAGCCCGAAGAGGCCAGGG
>JAHKBC010000085.1 GCA_018825725.1 Candidatus Omnitrophota bacterium | reverse complement strand
GGCTATTTCCATCGAACAGAGAAATGCCAGCGGTAACCCCCGTTCTACTGTGGGCACCCAGACAGAGATATACGATTACCTAAGGCTTCTTTTTGCCAGGATTGGGTATTTGCGCTGTTATAAGTGTGCCTTGCCAATTCAACGCCAGAGTTCGCAGGAGATCGTAGATAAAATATTTTTTTCATATTCCGCAAAATCAGTGCACATATTGGCGCCGATTATTAGAGGCAAAAAGGGCGAATACCAGAAGATCTTGTCTCAAATTCATAAGTCCGGTTTTACGCGTTGTCGTGTTGACGGAAATATCTATGAGCTTCCTGCAGAAATTAAACTTCAGAAGTATAAACTGCATGATATTGAGGTTCTTGTCGATAGGCTGGTAATTAAAAGTGAGAGCAAAAATCGTTTGGTGGATTCAGTAGAAACTGCTCTTAAGGTCGGTAAGGGAATAGTTATTGTTTCTACGGGTGAGAGGATTCCTAAAGATGGCGGTTTAAAATTTACTTCCGGTAAATCAACTGAACTAATATTTAGCGAACAATACGCCTGCTCTAAATGCCAGGTGAATATACCCGAAGTCCAGCCACGCCTATTTTCTTTTAATTCTCCATACGGGGCGTGTCCTGACTGCCATGGGTTGGGCATAAAACTGGAATTTGACCCGGAACTGGTTATTCCTGATAAGAATAAATCCATTAACCAGGGCGCGATCGAAGCCTGGAAAAGAGGAGGTAAGGGGTATATCCTTTATTACCGCTGGCTTATCCGCGAGGTGGCTCGCGTAAGGGATTTTAGCCTGGACCTAGCATTTAATAAATTGGGTAAAGATGATCAAAAGGCAATACTTTACGGATGCGCTGATTATGCCGGAAACAAGCCTTTCGAAGGAATTATTCCTCATCTAGAGAGGATATTTAAAGAAACCAAGAGTGATTATTTAAAGGAAGAGATCTCCCGCTTTATGTCCAGCATGCCTTGCCCTGTCTGCCTTGGCGCAAGGCTTAAGAAGGAGAGCTTGTCTATTACCATTAATGAAAAAAATATCTGGCAGGTCACCCGAATGTCTATTCAACAGGCCCAGTCTTTTTTTAAGAATATTAAATTAAATGACTTAGAAAGAACAATCAGCCGCCAGGTATTAAAAGAGGTTATTCAAAGATTGCAGTTTTGTATTGATGTTGGCCTGGGGTATTTGAGTTTAGAAAGAAAAAGTAATTCGCTTTCAGGGGGTGAGGCGCAAAGGGTGCGTTTGGCAACACAGGTTGGTTCGGGATTAGTCGGGGTTTTATATATACTTGATGAACCGAGCATAGGTTTGCATCCTAGGGATACATCCAGGTTGATAGCTACTCTTAACGTTTTGAGGGACTTGGGTAATACCCTGATTATTGTAGAGCACGATGAGTCGGTAAT
This sequence comes from Candidatus Omnitrophota bacterium, assembly GCA_018825725.1. Classification (GTDB taxonomy): domain Bacteria; phylum Omnitrophota; class Gorgyraeia; order Gygaellales; family Profunditerraquicolaceae; genus JAHKBC01. The sequence goes on along the minus strand of JAHKBC010000085.1, from coordinate 4,411 downwards.
ACGGTCTGCGGATTACATAATAGACCTGGGGCCTGGGGCAGGCAGGCATGGTGGAAAAGTTATCTTTGCCGGAAATAAAATTGACCTACTTAAAGACCGAGCGTCTCTTACGGCAAAATATTTGAGAAGGGAATTAATGATTGGTTTACCCGAGGCGCGAAGGCCGTGGAAGAATGTTAAGTCCATTGAAATTAAAGGCGCCCGGGAACATAATCTTAAAGGTATTGATGTTAAATTTCCTCTGGGGGTTTTTATCTGTGTTACCGGAGTTTCGGGTTCAGGAAAATCCACACTTGTTAATGATATATTATTCCGGGGGGTAACCAGGCAGTTGTATAAAACAAAGGAGAAGCCCGGATTACATAAAAGGATTACTGGTATAGAGAATATTGATAAGTTGATTATGGTTGATCAGTCTCCAATCGGAAGGACTCCTCGCTCAAATCCGTCTACTTACACGGGAGTTTTAAGTTATATCCGCGATATTTTTTCTTTTTTGCCTGACTCCAAGATGCGGGGCTATAGGGCGGGAAGGTTTTCTTTTAATGTTAAGGGTGGTAGATGCGAGGCCTGCCAGGGTGACGGAATAAAAAAAATAGAGATGCATTTCTTACCGGATATTTATGTAAAGTGCGATGTTTGTAAGGGGAAGCGTTTTAATGATGCTACACTGGAGATTAAATATAAGGGTAAATCCATTGCCGATATCCTGGATATGACAGTAGAGGAAGCGCTTGGCCTTTTTGAAAATATTCCCAGGGTTAGGGTGATTTTAGCGACTCTTCAGGAGGTAGGGCTGGGATATATTCAATTGGGCCAATCGGCTACTACTCTTTCCGGAGGGGAAGCGCAAAGATTGAAGCTTTCAGCAGAATTAAGCCGTCGTTCCACCGGAAGAACACTTTATATTTTAGATGAGCCTACTACGGGACTACATTTTGCCGATGTGGAGAAACTGCTTGCAGTTCTTCAAAGACTAACTGACAAATCCAATACCGTGATAGTAGTTGAACATAATATGGAAGTCGTTAAATGCGCAGACTATGTGGTTGATTTAGGTCCCGAAGGCGGAGATGAAGGCGGCCAGGTTATTGGGGCAGGCAGCCCTGAGGAATTGGTTGGCGCAGGTAAAGGCTATACCTCGCTCTCGCTTAAGAGAATTATTGGCTAAAGACTATATAAATCATGTTATTAAGAAAAAATATTAAGCCCGTAGTATCATTTATAATAGTAGCATTGCTTGTCTTAGGTTGTTTTGATATTGCAGTTTATGGGCAATCTTCCGGAAAAGAGGAAGAATCATTTTTTGTGGCACAAAAGGCATTTGATGACGGCTTCCATGAATTAGCAATTTCATTATTAGAACGTTTTTTAAAGAACTATCCGGGTTCTAGCCAGTATAATACTGCCAGGCTTCTAATTGCCCAATGTTACTATTATCAAAGCAAGTTTTTTGATTCTCTTAAATTTCTTGAGCAACTTCTTGATGATTCTTTAGCTTCTAATATTAGAGATGCGGTTCTCTATTGGATTGCCGAGGTATACGTTAAAGGGAATAATTTCATCAAGGCCGCTGAGTTTTATAAGAGGGTTATTGACGAATATCCAGATTCGCTTTATCTGGCGAATGCCTATTATTCATTAGGATGGTGTTTATATCAACAGGCACGCTACGCCGAGGCCATCGTAAATTTTGAGCGGGCTAGAGGCAGCAATGAGCGTATTGTTTCACAAGATGCTTTTTTTAAAATAATTGAGTCTTTATATAATTTAAAGGATTTTATCCTGCTTAAAACCAGGATCGGCGAGTACTTAAGTGTTTATCCTGACGATATTGCGAAAAGAACATACCTCTATTTTTACCTTGGTGAGGCAGACTATTATCTTAATGATTTCAATAGGGCAATAGCTGAATATTCGGAGGTGGTAATAAGCGCGCCTGATGAAAAGATGCAATCTTTGGCTAAGATTGGCAGGGCTTGGGCATATTTAAAACTTAAGCAGTATATGCAGGCCGAAGAGGCATTTTTAGGGATTAGACAATCCAGCTTAGATAATACAGCTAGGGATAGTTTGTTGTTGGGCAGGGCCGCGCTCTATTTTGAGATTAAGAAAATCTCTGAGCTTAAAGATACCTATAAAGAAATATTGAAGGTTTCTCAAGATCCGGAAGTATTGACGCAGGCATATCTGGGGCAGGCGCAAAGTTTTACTGAATCATCAGAATACCAGGAAGCGATTAAAACTTATCAATTAATTTTGGCAAAATCTGATTCTTTGGCTATTTCCAGAGAATCTATGCAGAGGGTGCGTTTTGGCCTTGGCGCGGCATTCTTGAAAGCGGGCAAGATTCAGGAAGCGATTAAAGAATTTCAGGAGGGATTGTCAGTAACTAACGATTCGGCTTTGAGGCTGGATGCTTTGTTTAATATAGCTGAAAATTATCTAGAACTCGCTGACTACCCTAAAGCCGAAGACTACTATAACTTAATTTTAAAGGAATATCCCGGCAATTACTATAATGACTACGTGCGTTATCAGCTTGGTGCGGCCCAGATAAAGAACGTTCAATACTCCGAGGCCATAGCGAACTTTTCTAATTTCGCTAAGGATTTCCCTGGGTCTAAATTAAAGGCAGAGGCCCTGTATTCTTTGGGATTATGCTATTTTGAGAAGAAGGATTATACCCAGGCTGCTAAAGTTTTGGGTGAGCTCAGTAAAGGCTTTTTAACAGAGTCTGATTTGAGGTCCAAAGCAATATATATTATAGGTAAATGTTTATACAATCAAGGTGAATTCAATCAAGCTATAGAGGTTTTTAATAGTATCCTGGCTATGGAAAAAGCAGGAACAGATTTGATTCAAAAGGCCGAATACGAAATCGCCGAATCTTATTACCAGCTGGGCGATGAGAAAGAGGCTCTCTTTAGGTTTAATTCTCTTCGATCTAAATATCCTGCTTCTCGGATTCTGCCCCAGGTTATCTGGTGGCTGGGAGAATACTATTCTTGCCATAACGACTTATCTCTGTCAAAGAGGTATTTTAATTCTCTGATAAAGGATTTTCCTGATGATCCTCTCGCGCCTGAAGCATACTATGTATTAGGCCTTATTTCTTCACAGGAGGCCAAATTTCAGGATGGTTATGTTTTCTTGAACAAGGCTATAGAAATTGGCGGAAGAGAATTGAAACAAAGAGCGACTTTGGCAATAGCTGATCAATACCTTAAACAAGATAAGGTGGATTTGGCTATTGAGGTGTATAATAAGTCAATATTGGATTATCCGGATTCCAAAGGCGTAATTTATCCTAAGCTGGCGAGTTTATATTTTCTTAAATCCGATTACCAACAAGCCTTGGATTATTATAAAAAAGGCTTAGAGTGCGCTCTGCCTGTTCAGAAGCCAAGTCTTAATTTTAAACTCGCTGAAACTTATGAAGCGGCTGGTAAGACAAATGAAGCTTTAGATGAATTTCTAAAGTTCGCATCTATTTATCCCGATGATATTAATATCGTTACCAGGGCTTTGTTAAGAGCGGCAAGGATTTACGAAGAGAGGGAAGATTTTGGTTTAGCAATCAAGGTCTATAGGAGAATTGATCAAATGGGGGTTGAGGAAAGTGCTTATGCTCAAGAGAGGATAGATTTTATTAATCGGAATAATAAATAACACCCATGGTAAGTAAAGGAGGTCGGTATGGATTTGTATAGGATGAGTTTATTGAAAACGTTCTTAACCGGCGGGCCAATTATGTGGCCAATATTATTTTGTTCTATTTTTGCACTGGCTATAGTTCTGGAGAAGTTCTGGCATCTAAATGCTATTAAGATAGATACCCAGAAATTCTTAAAGAAGATATTTGATAGCCTGAGCAGCCGGGAAACCAAGGAAGCGGCTAAGCTATGTGATAAAACCAATAGCCCAATAGCCAGGATTCTTAAGGCCGGGATATTAAAGCATAACCAGCCCAAGTCTCAGATAAGAGAGGCCATGGAGGATGTTTCCTTATATGAGATACCAAAATTAGAAAGAAACCTGACCACTTTAGCTAGTATAGCCCATATTTCTCCTTTGTTGGGTCTGTTGGGCACAGTTATGGGGATGGTGCGTTGTTTTCAGACGATTCAGATGAAATCAACCACCTTTCATCCGGTATCGCCGGGCGACCTGGCAGGAGGTATCTGGGAAGCCTTGCTTACTACAGTGGCGGGATTAGTAGTTGCAATACCTACGTATGTTTTGTACAATTATCTGGTTAGCCGGGTAAATGCTACAATTATAGAAATGGAAAAGGCCGCTACAGAATTAGTTAATTTCCTTAGCGAAAGATAATTCTAACGAGGACTAAAGATGAAATTTAAAAGACATATGGAATTGGAATATGGGCTAAAGCAGATAGATATCGCGC
>JAHKBC010000084.1 GCA_018825725.1 Candidatus Omnitrophota bacterium | reverse complement strand
TTATTATCCGCTTCCGGTAAAATTTAATTTTAATTACCTAATGGTGAAGGCTTTTAACATTGCTGATAAATTCTGTGTACATAGTGCGGATATGACCTGGCATATTTCTCCCAGGATTGCCGAAGCCCGGCAGAAGTTCGCTAAAGTTAATCCCCAAAGCTATAAGTATTTGACAGTGCCTTTGACTTATGCCCAGAATATACAGAGATTCAAGCCTTTGGAAGAGGTGGAGCGTTATACTATTGGTTTTGTTGGGACATTATCCGAGAATCAGGGATTACAATTATTGATAAAAGCTATGCCGGAGATAATTAAAAAGATCCCTCAGGTAAGAGTAAAGATTATTGGCAAGGGTCCATATGAACTTACGCTTAAGAAAATGGCCAATGACGCTGGTTTAAATAGTTATCTTAATTTTGTAGGTTTTATCCGGGAAGAAGAAAAAGTCTTAAATATTCTTGCTAATTGCGCGATAGGGGTAGCTCCCTGGACCTGTTCGCCTGATGATAATATTCTTTATGCTGACCCCGGCAAGCCCAAACTTTATGCTTTCTGCGGGATTCCTACCGTAATTACCAATGGTACCCCGATTGCCCAGGAATTAAACAGCCGCAGGGCAGGTGTAAGCATAAATTATGACAGGGTTGAGCTTGCCCGGGCTATAATCGAATTGTTGGGTGATGAAACTAAGTTAAAAGAATATAAAAAAAATTCTTCTGAGCTTGCCAGGGATTATACCAGCGAAAAGATATTTGACCGGGTTTTTCAGGAAATGATTCAAGTGGAGGGCAAACGATGAATCCTAAAAGGCTCTATTTTGATATTAACGTTGCCTCTTTACAAGAGGGTTTTAATCACTGGCCGCATAGCCCGCATTATAAAGCTCTTAATTTAATTAGGGCAAATACCAATGTTTTAGATGTTGGTTGTGCTAAAGGATATATGGCTGAAGAATTGAATAAGTTGGGGTGCCAGGTTACAGGTATCGAAAAAGATCACCAGGCAGCGCTCTTAGCCAGGAAACATTGTCAGCAGGTTATTGAGCAGGATATTGAAAATCTGGAATCTTTGCCTTTAGAGCAAGGATATTTTGATTACATAATTTGTCTGGACGTATTAGAGCATTTGTCTAGGCCCGATGTTCTTCTTACGGTACTTAGAAAATATCTTAGTTCCGAAGGTGAATTAATTGTTTCTATTCCTAATATTGCCAGGTTTGAGCACCGTTTGGCTTTATTGTTCGGAAATTTCAATTATTCTGAATATGGGGCTATAAGTAAGGGCCACTTAAGATTTTTTACCCGTAAAACCTCTTCGGAATTACTGGAAGGTTCCGGTTTCATAATAAAGAAGATAGAGCCAACCGGTTTAGGCTCGATTATTAGAATATTTACTAATCTTACTGCTTTTCAGTTTATACTAGTTGCCAAAAAACAATGAATTACCCAAAGGTAAGCGTAGTATTAATAAACTATAATGGTAAAGAGCTCTTAGAAAGATTTTTTATTTCTATAGTAAATCTTAATTATCCGGATTATAAATTAATCATAGTCGATAATGCCTCAACTGACGCTAGTATAAATTTTCTAAAAGAGAAATACCCGAAGGCCAAAGTGATTTCGGCAGATAAAAACTATGGAACAGCCGAGGGAGGCAATATCGGCGCCAGGCAGGCAGAGGGTGATTACATATTCTTTATAAGCAACGATATGGAGTTGGATAAGAATATTCTTAACTTTATGGTTGAAAGGATGGAGAAGGATAAGAAAATTGGCATTTGCACCTGTAAAATGCGCAGGATAACCGAATTCGGGGATAAATTAAATATAATAGACAGTGTAGGCAGCGATTTGGATGTTTTTGGTTTTCCTGCGGCTAGAGGCATCAATGAGAAAGATTTTGGGCAGCTGGATTATTTTACCGAAGTATTCTTTTCCTTTGGCGGGGCATTGTTAATAAGAAAAGATTTGTTTTTTGAAGCCGGCGGATATGACCCGGAAGTATTTACTCTTGCCGATGACATTGATTTATCCTGGAGAGTGAGGTTGTTAGGGTATAAGGTGGTAGTTGAGCCAAAGGCGTTTTTATATCATCGGGTTTCTGCGACATTAGGCTCAAAATTTAAAAGAAGCCAAAAGAGGTTTATTTCTGAACGCAATACCTTACGTATGCTGCTAAAAGACTATGGTTTGTTTGGTTTATTATTCATATTACCCGGTTATATGTGTTTATTGGCAGCGGAAGTATCATTTTTTTTAATGCTGGGTAAAAAAGATTTAAGTATCTCGGGGTTGCGCGCTATCTGGTGGAATATAAAATATCTTTCTGACACCTGGCGAAGGCGGGCAGTTATTCAAGCCAGGCGCGTGATGGGAGATTTAGCTGTTCTTAAGTGTATGCGCTTAAAATCTCATAAGCTAGAGATTTTTATGGATTATTTAAAACATTACAGTTCTGTAGAATGGAGGGGTTATTTTGGATAGCGCAAAGAAGAACAAAGGATTGAAAGAGCAGGCATATAGATTCTTAAGTAAAGCCGGCATAGGTATTTTCCAGAAGGTATTTCCCGAGTATTTTGCTAAGGAACCATTGGCTCCATCTGACCGGTATGTGGAGTATCCTTTTGTGATCAAGAACTTACCAAAACCTCCGGCAAGAGTTCTGGATGTAGGTTGTTCGGGTAGTTTTTTCCCTCTGCTTTTGGCTAGTTTTGGATATGAAAGTTACGGAGTGGATAACCGGCCTTATCCTATCCTTAATAAAATAAAATTTCCAAACTTTACTTTCATTCAGTCAGACATCCGTAAGACAAGTTTTGCTGATAGTTATTTTGACGCTGTTACGGCAATTTCAACTATTGAACATATTGGAATCGGCGGAAGGTATGGGATGAAAGATGACTTGGAGGGTGATGCGAATGCAGTTAAGGAGATCATTAGGATTTTAAAACCAAAGGGAGTGGCGCTTATTACAGTTCCCTTTGGTAAGTCTCAGATTATACGGCCGCATATGAGGGTGTATGATGAAATAGGAATAAAAAGGATTACCGATGGTTTAAACATTGAATTAGCGCAGTATTATGTGCAGGATAGTACCGGGGATTGGTGTTTTTGTTCTATAAATGAAGCGCATGGAGTAGATATTAAACTTGACAGGTATCCATTATGTTGTGTTAAGCTCAAGAAAGAGTGACGATGCTAAATAAAACTGTTAGATTGGTTAGCTTTTTGGATGCGATGTTTACTTATAAGACTAAACTTGCAAATTTTTTCCGAGTTTCTAAGAAAGAGATTGAGCGTTATTATTCCGAGATTAATACATCTGAATTCCTTTTAGATATCCATGGTAAGGTTGGTAATTATCGAAATGTATATCTTTTTGGTATGTTAAACCCGTTGAGAGCTCCTTTATTCTATGTTATTTGTAGGATCATTAAGCCCGAAATTATAGTGGAAACGGGAGTTGCTGATGGTTTTTCGTCAAGTTGCATACTTTATGCTTTAAAACAGAATAAGCAAGGCAGGTTGTAT
>JAHKBC010000083.1 GCA_018825725.1 Candidatus Omnitrophota bacterium | reverse complement strand
TAAGCAATGCAAAGATACCTGCGCTCTGGAGCCTTATTTTAGAAGACAAGCGGGTAAAGCCTGCGGGCCTGGGAGCAAGAGATACCTTACGTTTGGAGATGGGGTATAGTTTGTACGGCCAGGATATTGATGAGAATACTTCGCCGCTTGAGGCTGGCCTGGGGAAATTTGTAGATTTTAATAAGGATTTTATGGGCAAAACCGCCTTATTAAAACAAAAGAAAGAAGGAGTTAAGAATAGATTAATCGGTTTTATGACTAATTCCCGCAGATCGGCACGTCATAACTATAAAATATTTAGTCGCAATGACGAGATAGGTTTTGTTACTAGCGGTTCATTTTCTCCTAGTTTATCCTGTGGTATCGGCATGGGTTATGTTACCCTAGAGACAGGAATCGGGGGCAAGATTTTACTCAAAGAAGGTAATATAGAGATTGAAGCTACTACCACAGAGAGGCCTTTTTATAAACAGGGCACTGCAAGATTTAAAGATTAATTGTGCACCTTGCGCTTATAAGGGCACCCGGCTCTATAGGAATGCGTCGGTGTCCCCTTCGTAAGGGAATTGCGCAGGTGTTGTGTGCGTACACAAAGGGGGATAATAATGGAAGAGGTTCGTGAAGGATTATATTATACTAAAGACCATGAATGGGTAAAGATCGAAGGGCCGCTTACTACTATTGGAATTACTGATCACGCCCAGCATTCTTTGGGCGATATCACTTTTGTCGAACTGCCAAAGATGGGAGCAAGCCTCAAGCAGTCTGAGCAGTGCGCAACGGTAGAGTCTATTAAGGCTGCCTCGGATATTTATGCCCCCCTTTCAGGCAAGGTGGTAAAGGTTAACGAAGCGTTAAATTCTAATCCTGCCTTAATTAATCAGGATTCCTACGGACAGGGTTGGTTGGCAGTCATTGAGATAAAAGATATTGAAGAAAAGAAGAAATTGTTGACGGATAAAGATTACACCCAATACCTGGAAGGTTTAAAAAAATGAGTTTTGTTCCGCATACCCGGGAAGAAATTCAACAGATGCTTAAAGCTATTGGCGTATCGGCAGTTGAGGATCTTTTTAAGGAGATCCGGCCGCAATTAAGAGCAAAGTCTTTCAATATTCCTGAAGGTAAATCCGAGTTTGAAACTGTAGAGATAATGAAAAATTTGGCAGCTAAGAATTCCACCAACCTGATTAATTTTCTGGGGGCGGGATTCTATGACCACTATATCCCGGCAGCAGTGGATGCTCTGGCCAGCCGCGGAGAGTTTTATACTGCCTATACTCCTTACCAGCCGGAGTGTTCACAAGGATGGCTGCAGGCAATCTATGAATACCAGACAGCTATTTGTGAGCTTACCGGGCTGGATGTCAGCAATGCCTCTCTTTATGATGGAGGTACGGCCCTTTATGAGGCTATGATGATGGCTATAAAGATTACTAATAGGAAAAAGATAATCGTTGATAGCGGAGTGAATTTTATCTACCGTCAGATGCTTTACACCTATACTTCGAATTTGGCAATTGAATTTATCGAGACTCCGGTTGTGCACGGACAGAGCTGTCGAGCCGAGATCTATAAACATCTAGACGATAAGACTGCCGCTGTAATCGTGCAGAATCCAAATTTTTTTGGAGCCATAGATGATTTTTCAGATATAGTAGAGCAGGCGCACGCTAAAGGGGCTCTTGCTATATCTTCGGTCTATCCTTTATCTTTAGGTTTATTAAAAACCCCGGCAGAGATGGGCATAGATATTGCTACCGGTGAAGGCCAAAGCTTGGGTTTACCGCTTTCTTTCGGCGGACCGTACCTTGGTTTTATGGCTGCGCGCAGTGATTATATGCGCAGGATGCCGGGAAGAATAGCGGGCGCTACAATCGATAAAGACGGTAAAAAGGGATACGTGCTTACCTTGCAGGCCAGGGAACAGCATATCCGCAGAGAGAAGGCAACCTCTAATATATGTTCTAATGAAGCCCTCTGCGCTTTAAGGGCAGTAATCTATTTAAGCCTTTTAGGAAAAGAGGGCTTAAAGGAATTAGCCCGGACCAATTTTCAGAATGCCGAATACGCCAAAACTCTGCTGGATAAAGTTAAGGGTGTAGAAGTCAAAAGAAGTTCGCCTACTTTTAATGAATTTACTCTGTGCTTATCCAGGAATGCCGAAGAGGTAGTAACCCAAATGCAGAAAAAAGGCTTTATCGCCGGATTTCCTGTGGGAAGATTTTATAAACAAATGCCTAATTACCTGGTAGTCTCGGTTACCGAGAAAAGGACTAAAGAAGAGATAGAGGATTTTGTAGAAAATATCGAAGGAGTATTGTGCGTTTAATATACGAAAAAAGCATTCAGGGTAAAAGAGCGGTAAAACTGCCTCAGCCGGCAGGTAAATTAATTTTAGATTTGCCGAAAAAATTCCTGCGTCAAAAAGAGGCTAACTTGCCGGAGGTCTCGGAATTAGACGTGGTTAGGCATTTTACTAATCTTTCCCGATTGAACTTTTCGGTGGATACCAATTTTTATCCGCTAGGCTCATGCACCATGAAATACAATCCTAAGTTTACGGAGAAAATCGCTCAACTGGAGGGGTTTTACGCCCTACATCCATTATTGGCGCAATTAAAAACGGGAGAGAATTTAACTCAAGGCGCTTTGGAAGTAATCTGGGAAACAGAAAAGTTGTTGTGTGAGATTACCGGGATGAAGGCATTTACCACCCAGCCTTTGGCCGGCGCGCACGGAGAATTAACCGGGGTAATGTTAATCGCAGCGTTTCATAAAAATAATGGACAGAAGAGAAAATATATTTTGGTCCCGGATTCTTCGCACGGTACAAACCCATCCAGTGCAGCTATTGCCGGATACGAAATAGTTTCTATTCCTACAGGTAAAGATGGCTGTGTGGATTTGAATGTATTCGAGTCTTGTCTTAATAAAGATGTGGCAGCAGCAATGCTTACTTGTCCAAACACCTTAGGCATATTTGAAAAGGATATTCAGGAGATCTGTTCTGCCGCGCATCAGGCCGGAGCTCTTGTTTATTATGACGGAGCAAACCTGAATGCTATCCTTGGTAAGGCCCGTCCCGGTGACTTAGGGTTTGATGTGGTACATCTGAATCTGCACAAGACCTTTGCCGCTCCGCACGGAGGCGGAGGGCCAGGCGCAGGCCCAGTAGGAGTGAGCCAGAGATTAGCTAAATTCTTGCCTGTGCCGAGAGTGATCAAGAATAAAGAGAATAAATTTTATTTGGATTTTGAATGTGCCGAATCCATTGGGCACATCGCTCCCCTTTATGGAAACTTCCAGGTAATTCTAAAAACTTATGCCTATATTCTTTTGCTCGGTAAAGCGGGATTGATTGAAGTAAGCGAGGCGGCAGTCTTAAATGCCAATTACCTGCGCGTAAAGTTAAAGAATTATTTTTATTTACCTTATGATTTAATCTGTATGCATGAATGTGTATTCTCAGCGGCCAAGCTTAAGGAAAAGTATGGAATAAGCGCTTTGGATATTGCCAAGTATTTAATCGATTCTGGTATTCATCCTCCCACTATATATTTTCCCTTAATTGTCCCGGAGGCTTTGATGATTGAGCCTACCGAGACAGAATCTAAAGAGGCCCTGGATGAGTTTATAAAAATTATGCAGGATATTGC
>JAHKBC010000082.1 GCA_018825725.1 Candidatus Omnitrophota bacterium | reverse complement strand
GGGGTCATAGCTGTCAGACGGAGATGTAATCGTACTGGCCATATTGGAGAAATCTGATGCTTCTACCCCGGAAACAGCTTTCACCCAATAATTATACTGGGTTTGCTGGCTCAAACCGGTATCAGAATAATTCTCCTCGCTGACCGCGGCAATCAATACTGCCACACTACTGTCAACTCCAGTGCTCCGATAAACCTTGTAGCTAGAGCTACTTCCTTCCCAGATTAGGTCTATTCGGTTGGAGGAGATGGTGTTGGCCACTAGGGCTTCTGGAGGGTAAACGCCTTGGTCAGAGATTGCGGCAGAAAACCCAGGGTCAGTGGAAACTATTTCCAGCCAGTCTAAAGCCCAAAATTCATCACTTCCATTCCCTCCGTCAGTTAATTCCAGACTGATCTGTTTTACTTGTCTGGTATTACTCTCTGCCCAGGAATAGTTTAAATCCACCTCGTAAACTTTAAATTCTTCAGAGGTATCAACTAATCCGATCTCGGCTCGGTTATTCCAGCTCCCGGTCTCATCTAAAAACCAGAGATAACCTGTTACGGAATTATCATTGCCTGTAGCCCGAACTTTAAACCTAACCTTGGTAAATTCTGCCAGCATACCATCATTATAGACAGGGCTGACAATTCCCGGATTAGTTCCCGTAATATGCACCTGCCACATACCTTCCTCTCCGGCTCCGGTAGGATAAACTTCCGTGTCGTTTCCATTTGTCCAGCCCTGGCTATCGCGGTTGTCGAAATTATATGAAGCGTAAGCAGGTGAACTGTGGTCTTGGATAAAAGTAGTGGGTTCATACCAATTGTTTAGAACCTCGTAACATGCAGTATACCCAGAAAAAATCCAGTCACCACAGATATACTCATTAGGTTTATCAGGATAAGCACCCTTTTTAACTCCGGAATGTAAATGCTCTGACCAACCTCCATTCTGATTATAATTCCCTATGACACCAAGAGCCTCGCTTTTTCCTACTTCTTCTCCTGTCTTCTTGGTAAATGATTTGAAATCCATGTGGGCAAACAACGAACAAACTTTTTCTCCAGTTGGCAACACATGTTCGATTATATACATACCTCCGTAATTACGAATTATGTTACCGCTACTATCGTACTTAAGTGGATGGTCGCCTGCATGCTTAACAACACCATTACCAATTGAATAAACTGTAACCCCAGACTTTGCACTAGCATCTTCGCCTAAATGCCATTTATCATTTTTTACACATTCATCTTTCGTTCCGACATCATTACAGGGGACATAATAGTTTTCCAATGGAAATTGAAAAGTCTGAGCTACCTGAAATCCAAATGACTGTTTACAGTAAAAAATTAAAATAATAACCAACACACAAAATCTCAATATCTTCTTCATGGCTTCTTCTCCTTTCAATCTTTTTCTAAATGGTTAGTGTAATGAAATTAATTTAAATTTATAAGGTACAATTCTTTTCTTTTATTAATCCCTCCTTTTCGGTTTAATTTATAAACCTAAACGTTGAAATCATTTTCATATAAATCTCAACACTTTGGTTAAATGAAATTATATAACTTTTATTATCTTTTACAACAAAAATATAATCTAAGCCATCTGATCCTTCAGCTGTGGCACCTTGAAGTTTTTTTGCAGGAAATCCATATAGATCATAATCTTCTTGAGATACTATTTTTGTTAATGGTTCTCCTTCAAAATAATCATCTCTATATTCTTCGATAAATTGTTCTAAATTCTTGTCACTCAATTCTACGCTAAAATTCCCTTCATAATAGCATTGCATTTGTTTATTAATATTATTCTCAAATTGAGAACAATCACTCTGAAATTTAACGATATTCTCTCCTGATACTACTTGTAAATCCTCCGGATACTTCATCTCAAACCCATACTCCTCATTTCTGTAAGTCAGCCAATCACTAGTATCAATTTCCCCTGTCGTAGTATCTCCCCCATTATCTCCCTCCCCCGGCTCAGGTTCATTATTAACAGTCTTCAAGCACCCTGAAACAACTATAGTAATAACAGCTAAAGATAAAATTAAAAATAATAGTTTTTTTGGTTTCATAAGTTTTTTTAATAATTAACTAAATTAATATTCTTACCTTAACCTTAGCTAAAAATATTAGATTAGTCAAATAT
>JAHKBC010000081.1 GCA_018825725.1 Candidatus Omnitrophota bacterium | reverse complement strand
TCTATTGTGGGATTTCCACGTGAATCCAGAATCTGCCTTGCTAAGGCCTTGGTAATTTTTGCCATATCCACTTCTCCTTATACAAAATCCATTCAAGTTAGATTTCAATATTATACAATTAAATTAGCTCAAGTCAAGAGAATTAGGAATGGTCTTAAGTCAAAGCAGAACTTTCCCTGCCAAGAAAAGGTTTGACTTAAGGTATTAGTTGTGATATTTTTAATTTACCCTTGTGACTGGGCACTGCCAATGCCTAACCTATTTTTTAAGGGTTTCTGCGAGGTTTAGTAGTTTAGTTAAGAAAAAGGATAACGATATGGATTGGAGAAAAATACGTTTTTACTTTAAATTATACTGGATCAGAATTCTGGTAATTACCGGTATAATAACTTTAATTATTTCTTTGGTTATTGTTTTGATCAAAGGCGTAAAGGCTTGGAATGAAGCAGAGTCATACCTGCGTCAGACACAGCTTGCCTCTCTTCCTCTCCAGATGTTTTCCTGGGGGGTTATGGGTGTTATCCAGGCAATCGTTTTTTCCTATATGTACTACTGGATGTTTTTTAAACGCGGGGCGCAGTCTTTTTCCCAGACAGCCAAGAAGAGCATTGCCGGAGAAGAGTTAGGAATAACCTGGAAAGATGTTATTGGCATGGAAGAGGCTAAGCAGGAGGCGTACGAGGTAGTTAATCTTATAAAAGACAGGGCGCAGCTACAGCAGATCGGAGGAAAGATCCTGCGGGGTTTATTGATGCTCGGGCCCCCGGGTTGCGGCAAGACTTATCTGGCTAAAGCCATTGCCACTGAATCCAGGTTACCCTTCATCTCAATGTCGGGCTCGGAGTTTGTGGAAATGTTTGTGGGGGTAGGGGCGGGAAGGATACGCAGTCTTTTTAAAAGGGCAAATATGCTTGCGGAATTGCACGGGGGCTGCCTTATATTTATTGATGAAATAGATGCTGTTGGCGCGCAGAGGGTGCTTGATGGAGGCTCTGGAGGGACTTCGGAGCGAAATACTACTTTAAATCAGCTTTTGGTAGAGATGGATGGATTAAAAGAAAAGGATTCAAATATTGTAATTATCGGAGCAACCAATGCCCCGGAGAAAATATTAGATCCGGCGCTTTTACGCCCGGGAAGATTTGATCGCAAAATTTATGTTGATAAACCTAACCTTGAAGACCGTGAAAAACTGTTCAAATATTATTTAAATGATGTTAAATACGATTCCAATAGTGTTAAGATAGACCGCCTAGCCAGGATCAGCGTAGGTAGCAGCCCCGCAGATGTTGCAAATGTTGTGCGCGAGGCTGCTTTAATTGCTATCAGAAACAAATGTTCTTTAATCAGCATGAAGGAGATTGACGAGGCGCGCGAAAGGATTGCCTTGGGTATTAAGCGCCGGGTAAAAATGAGCCAGAAGGAGAAGCTGCAGACTGCTTATCATGAGGCCGGCCACGCTATAGTTACGTATCTATTGGTTCCCACCAAGGATGTGTTTAAGATAACCATTACCCCCCGCGGCCATACCGGAGGAGTAACCTGGGTTCCGGAGATCAATGAAAAGTTTATTGAGGATCAGTATGAACTGCTTAATGATATTAAAATTGCTTTGGGTTCATTTGCTGCCGAAAAATTAAAGCTTGGGTTTACTACTGCCGGAGTAGGAGGGGATTTTGCCCAAGCGCTATCAACAGCTCATAATATGGTCTGGCGCATAGGAATGGGCAAGTCAGGTTTGATCGGCGATTTTCATATTTTAGATAGAAACAGTTTTGCCGGATCCACATCTTATATTTCTGAAGAGACCAAGAAGATACTTGATGAAGATGTCCAGGAGATCCTGCGGGGATGTTTGAAGGAAGTAAGCGAACTCTTAAAGAAAGAAGATGACCTTTTGGAGCGCCTGGCCCGGGAACTGGTAGCCAAAGAAGAGCTTAATTATGATGAAATTGAAGCTGTCTTTAAGTCATTCGGTAAGTCTCGCCCTTAGCATTTTTTTCTTATTTACATTATCTTCTGGTTGTACCTTATCCACCCAGCCTACCTATTTAAAAGAGAGTATTCCCGAAGCGGTTGAAGATATTTGTAGAAAGGAATATAAGCTTGAGGTTAGCTCGAGGTTGGTGGGAAGAACCTTATGGATATATCTGCCGCTTGAGGATATTTTTACCAAGCCGGAAAAACCCCAGAAATATACAGAGAAATTTGAGATTAGCAAAAATGAGGAGAGTTATAAGTCCGGTTTATTCAAGTTTGATTATGCTATTAAGGCTATTCCCGAACAAGAAAAGGTCCAGGAGGTTGAGTATAAAAAAGATGCTAAGGAGAAAATCGGCAGCGTTTGGAAGGTTTTGCGCAGGGTAATCTTCAGCATGGAAAAGGGCCAGGAGATGAGCCCGGAATTATTCTGTTTAGTCATTGCCGATATTAAAAATGGAATTATGCTTAAGGAAGTATTTTATTACCTGGATTTGAAGAAGGTAAGTTATGAGTATATATCCTGGGGAGAATACAGCCATCGCACTATTCAGGATATGGAGCTCGCGCCTAATATAATCGGGGATAAACGAGGCAGTAGCCTTGAATATCGGGATATAACCCTGGAGGAGTTTGTCGCCAGCCAAATACGGCATCGCATCGGGCTTAAATTTCAGAAGCCCGAGGTTTCCTATGACGCCGATATCGATAAAGAAATAATCAAGATTATCATTAATACGATTAAGATTTATGGGGTAAGGGATTTTAGCGCCGTAGAATTGAATAATCTTTTGAATAATAGTAAGGTTACCCTGAACCGTGAGGCAATTTGGGCGGAGCCTGTCAATTAGTTAATTAAAACCCTTCTGGATTTAATCTTTAAACCCCCCTTTAGAAATAACCTGATAGCCTGAGGATATAGTTTGTGCTCTAGGTTATGGATTCTTTTTTCTAGCATTGGCAGGGTGTCATTATTTTTAATCAAGACTTCTTTTTGCAGGATTATCGGTCCATGGTCTACTAATTCATCAATAAAATGTACGGTTACTCCGGTTAGTTTTGCGCCGTAATTAAAGGCATCTTTGATGGCATTACTGCCTTTAAAAGAAGGGAGCAGGGATGGGTGGATATTTAGGATTTTTCCCCGGTAGAGTTTTATAAAGGCCGGGCTTAAGATGCGCATAAATCCGGCTAAAACAATAAGGCCTATTTTTTCCTTTTTTAAGGCAGCTACTATTTTATTTTCAAAATCAGGCCTTTTTTTAAACCCGCCGCGTTGAATAACTATACTTTTGATTCCCTCTTTCTTGGCTCTTTTAAGCACCAGGGCTTTTGGTTGGTCGCAGACTAATAAGGATAGATTGGCTTTGACTAAACCGCTTTTGACTGCCTTGGCTATGGCTGTAAAATTTGTGCCTTTTCCGGAAGCAAATACGGCTATATTTTCCATTTAAAACTCCTGATTGTCTACGAACTAAGAACTATGAACTATGAACTACGAACTAATATGCATTTTCTTGGGCATACTGATACGCATGCCTTGCAGGACGTACATTTATTATAATCTATTATTGCCAGATTATCAATGATATGTATGGCGTCGAATTTGCAAGCTTTTTGGCATAGTCCGCAGGCAATACATCCGACCGGGCAGGCTGTCTGGGTATCTTTTCCTGAGTCATGGGAGAGGCAGGCTACATAGACAAGAGCTGCTTGCGGGATGAGGCTGAATAATTTCTTTGGACAGGCCTTAACACATTTATTACAGGCACGGCACCTCTCTTTGTCAACCAGAGGCAGGCCGTCTTTACCCATGCTGATAGCATTAAATGGGCAGATTCTGGCGCAGGTGTCAAAACCCAGGCAGCCGAAAAAGCATTCCTTTTGCCCGCCCAGGGTTAAATTTACTGCCCGGCATTCTGCTATGCCGTCATAAACAAATTTATTTTTTACTCTGTTGCCGCCGTTACAATGTAGTACTGCTATTTTTTTTATATCCTTGATTAATTTTCTTCCCAGGACTTCGGCAATTCTTTCTTTAGTTTCATCGCTAGAGCTGCGGCAGGCGTCTATTTTTGACTTTCCGGTAAAGACTGCCTCAGCGAAACCGAAACATCCCGCTTCTCCGCAGGCCCCGCAGTTAGTACCCGGAAGAAGGTTGTGGATTTTATCCAGTTTAGGGTCGACTTTAACCGCTAACTTTTTTGAGGCTAAAGCCAGGCCAAGGCCGAAGATTAACCCGAGCAAGCTCAGCATTATTGTAGGTAATAATATTTCCATATTGTATATCTTAAGGGCGGTTCTTAGGGTGAACTAAAATTTTACCTGGCTAAAATTTGAAACCGTTAAATCCGGTGAAGCTCAAACTGATAATAGAAGCAATGATAAAAGCCAGAGGTAAATTTCTGACTGCTTTTGGCACGTTGCAATATTCCAGCCTTTCCCTTATTCCCGACATAAGCAGCATTGCCAGGGTATAACCAATTCCCGCGCATATCCCTTGAAAAACAGAAAAAGCGAAACTTCCGGCAACTGCTTTATTATTGGCAAAAAACATATCGCTATTAAGCACCGCTATGCCTAAAACAGCGCAGTTAACCGTGATTAGAGGCAGATAGATTCCGAACAGGCGGTACATCGGCGGGCTTATTTTTTTAATTACCATTTCTACCAGTTGCACAAATGTGGCGATTACCAAGATAAAAGAGATGGTGCGTAGATAGGTCAGGTTAAAAGGAATAAGCAGGAAGCGGTAGATAAACCAGGTAATAATACTGGAGGTGGTAATTACAAAGGTAACAGCCAGGCTCATAGCAAAAGCAGGCTTGGTTTCCTTGGAGATGGCAATGAATGGGCATAACCCCAGAAAGCGCGAGAGGACGACATTATAGACAAAAACTGATTGAATAAAAATGCTTAAGAAATAAGAGAAGTTCATTTTCTTCT
>JAHKBC010000362.1 GCA_018825725.1 Candidatus Omnitrophota bacterium | reverse complement strand
GTATTTATCGGCTTCATAGTGGAGAGAGGCGGCTAACTCCTCTTTGGTCATTTCGGGAGTCGTAATGAATCTCACGATAGCGTGCGGGCCTGAAAGTGAGATCCTTATATCCTTGGCGTCCAGGGATACCTCATCAAGCGCGTTTTTAATAGCTTCCTGTAAAGATTCCGGAGACTTATCAGGAGGGAGTTCTTTTACGGCGAATTTGGTTATGGTGTATTCACCTTGGTCGGCTGCCGCTTCGAGGATTTTGACCGCATGACTTCCGACGTCAACGGCAGCAACGGTCCGTTTACGATTCTTTGCTTTTCTAAACATAATATATAATTTGTATTAAGATACCATACGTCCATATACTTGTCAATATATAAGTAATGCAAGCCCTTTCTGTCGTTCTTTATCGGATGCCTTATTTTTTACTAACAGCGTTGAATCTTTGCATAATCTCATCGTATTCGGGCCGGCCCAGATCTTTATAGAATGAGGCCAGCCTGTAAAGGGCCTGCGGATTTTGCGGATCAATAGCCACAGCTATCCTGTATTCATCCTCGGCACGGACATAATCTCCGTCAAGGAAGAAGCAATTTCCGAGATTTATGTGGGCACTCCGGCTTGTATCGCCGGTCAGGCGAATTACGCGGTTGAACATAAGCTTCGCTTCGTTGATATCGCCGCTTTCCGCGAGCGCGATACCGGTCTTCTCGATCAAGGCCGTATCTTCACGCTTTCCAATGGCTGATGCCCTAATGTACGAAATAACGGCTTCCCGATATTCTCCTGCTTTATAGCATGCGTCGCCTAAGCTTTCCGCTATTTCATCATCATTCGGGTGGAGCGAAAGCGCGCGGCGAAGGTCACTGACCGCTCCTGCCGGATCACCTTTTTGAAGCAGGACCAACCCCCTGTAATATTCGAAACGGGAATATCCCTCCAGGGTGACCTTTAAAGGATTCGTGCACGTAAAAAAAATAAATCCCGACGATAAAGCGGCCGCAACCGCCACATCCCCCCACTGCCGGTTTTTTACCCGCTCAAAAAAACGCACGATAAAAAACGACGACAGGATGATGGCTGCGGGAGCCAGAGGAAGCCTGAATCTTGACAATGGTAAAAAAGGCAGGAGCGAAACAAAGTAGACGACAAAAAATACGTCAATGACTAAGGCCCTTCGGCCTGCCTCGCGTCCTGAGAGCAAAAGACCAAGGATCGAGAAAGCGGCGATGCATCCAAAACCTATTAACGGCAGTCTTAAAAAAGGCATATTCGTTTTGAACGCGTTAATATTCTCTTCGGGGCTGAATTCATATGCGTTTAAAAGAAGATATGCTTTTAAGGCATAAGTCCGCATAACCTGACTTGTCTCGCGGGCGAGATAAAGCCGCGATTGTCTGATCCAATACCGGTTTCGTTCGGCCGGCGTGTGCGCCCCCTCTTCCTTAAGTCTTGTATTTATCCGATCTTCCGATCCGGGTCTAAACTCGTCCAGGTGCTTAAGATCCATACCGATAAAGGACGCGAGGCCGAAATTTTTGTGAACCAGACTAAGCTCGCCTGTCTGACCGAATTCCCGGCTTACGCTCGGGCCAAGTATAATAACAGCGCCGAGCAAAAACCAAATGATCGGCCAAGCATGTTTTGCGGGATGCCCCTGTTTCTCAACGCCAAAAATAATTACAAATATAAATGCAGGAAAAAGAAGGATCACATTCCCGCGTGACAGATATGCCAGCGACAGAAAAACGCCGCATAAAAAACAGAGGATAACGGACCTCGGATTTATCGTGAACTTATGCAGAACGTAAATCGCAAGCAGACTAAAGAAAACCGCGAGGTTGACAGGCAGGATCTTGCACGAGAACGCGATGAGGGGCCAGTAAAAAACGGCGATAATCCCCGCGAGAAGGCCGGCTTTTCTTTTAAAAATCCCCGCCCCCAGAAGAAAAATAATACTGCAGTCAAAAGCGCCCAGGACTGCCTGCGCAAATCTCACAGCGTATATATTCCGGCCGAAACACTTGTATATTGCCGTAACGAACAATCTATATGACGGAACTTTATGAAATTCCGTAAAGGCCTTCAAGGTTAACGGTTCTTTGGCGGCCCTGGCCGCGGCATTCTCATATGCCCCGGAGTCCACTATAGGGTAATAAAAAAGCGGCGAAGACTTGCTCTGCTCAATATACGCAACCCTCACCGCCAGCGCGGCCAAAAATATAAGGATCGCGATTTTAAGGTCCTTGTTCATCTTTTCAGATATTCACTGACGGTGTTTACAAAATATTCGATATGGCGCCTGCCTAATTCCTGATGCATGCCTATATGGAAACCGTTGTTGCCCACGAATTCGGCTACAGGAAAGTCTCCCTGCCGATAGCCCAGGAATGAAAAACCCCTGCATTGAGTCGGCATGGATGCGAACAGGCTGCGGGAATCTATTCCCCTCGAGATCAGAAAGCCGACCATGTCGTCACGGTTAATTTTCGAGCCGGCCCCCAGGACAACGGGAAAGGCATGCGGGCCGATCGTCTCATCGGGCCCTTCTGTCACCGTAATAAGATCAGGACGGAACCGTTCAAAGAGTTTCATGGCATAAAGGAGGTTTGCCCTCCGCTTTTTAAGAATGCGGTTATACCCCGCGATTTGGCCAAGGGCGAAAGCGGCCTCCAGTTCATTCATTTTACAGGAATAACCTATCCTTTCGAATATAAATCTGTTATCCGTTCTGCCGTTAAACCTTTTCGCGCAAAGCGCGTTCTCGCGCGTGTTAATGACGCATTCCTCGCATTTACAGGCCCGTCCATGGGCCCTGAGAGAGCGCAATATTTCGGCCATCCTCATATTATCCGAGATTACCATGCCGCCCTCTATTGCCGTGATAAGATGGGCCGCGTAAAGGCTAAAGCACCCCATATCCCCCATGGTTCCTGCCGCATGCCCTTTGTAAATTGTTCCATAGGCTTCAGCGGCGTCTTCTATTACCTTGAGTT
Source organism: Candidatus Omnitrophota bacterium (assembly GCA_018825725.1). Lineage (GTDB taxonomy): Bacteria > Omnitrophota > Gorgyraeia > Gygaellales > Profunditerraquicolaceae > JAHKBC01. The sequence goes on along the minus strand of JAHKBC010000362.1, from coordinate 3,607 downwards.
TATGTTTTTTCGCTATCGCGATTATCGTATCCATATCCGCCGGTTTACCCATGAGGTGAACGGGCACAATTGCCCTGGTCCTCGGTGTGATAACTGTTTCAATCCCCGACGGATTTATATTTAATGAATGCAGTTGTATGTCAACAAATACAGGAGTAAATCCCGCGTTAAGAACTGAGTTGCCCGTAGCCACGAAAGAGAGGGCAGGCACAATAATTTCGTCGCCGCGCTTGGCGCCAAAATCATAGAGCACCGATAGGGCCGATGTGAGAGCGTCCCCTCCGGAACTCACCGCGACCGCGTGTTTTATGTTAAATATACGTGAAAACTTTTGCTCTAATTCCCTGACATTCTTTCCTCCGGTCAGACGGCCGGTCTTTAAGGCCCCCTTGACCCGTGATACGGACCCCTTAGTAACCTGTATACATCCGAACGGCACCTTCATCGCGAGCCCCCGATGTTTTTCAGTATTTTACGCCCGTACGGATTATCGGGCGTATAAAAAATGATCTGACTTCCTGAATTATCAAACGAAAACGGCACATGCAATAAACGCTTAAGGCGGCTTCTTACCCGGGACTGTTTTGCAGGGGGCACAAAAAAAAGCATAAATCCCCCTCCCCCGGCGCCGAGAAGCTTGCCTCCGGTTGCGCCGGCCGATCTTGCCGCTTTATAGATGGAATCTATGATCTCTGTCGATATCCTCCCCGTGATCGTCCTCTTGATCCGCCAGGCCTCATGTAAGAGTTTACCGAAATTTAAAAGGCTTGCATTTGAGCTGATTATGCTCATAGCATCCTTAACCATACCATGCATTTCCGTCAGTTCCCTGGTTTTTTCATGGGTTTTTCTGATCTGCTCGGATGCTATCCTGGAGGCGTTTCTGGAAAATCCCGTAAAAAAGAGCATCAGATGATCTTTTAGGGTTCGCAGGCGATCCGTATGCACGGTCAGGGGGTATACCTCAAAGTGGCGGCCTCCTCCGAACTCGATCAGATTAAACCCCCCGAAAGAGGAGGCTATCTGGTCCTGCGACCCAACGCTCTCCCTTAAAATGTTTTGCTCAACGTGGATGGCATCCCTCGCCAGCTGCCGTTTCGATACCATCTTCCCCTTAAGCGCGTAAAGAGAGTTGAGAAGGCCGACTGTGAACGCGGAGCTGGAGCCGATACCGGTCCTGGCCGGAAGGTCACCGTCATGGTGGATCTCAATTCCGTCTGTGACACCTAAAAACTCAAGGCACCCCCTGACAGCGGGATGCTTAATTTCCTTTATGTCTCTCACAAGTTCGGATCTGGAATAGATAATTCTGTGTTTATGATCAAAAAAAGGCGGAAGGTACCTGCATGTTATGTAACAGTATTTGTTGATAGTGACAGAGAGCACGGCCCCGGGATGGTCATCATACCAGACGGGATAATCGGTCCCGCCTCCAAAAAACGATATTCTGAACGGTGTTCTTGAGATTATCATCTATTCCTCCTAATGTATTCAGGAAGAACACCCGAGCGGCGCTCTTTTTATATCGTGCTCAAGCATTTTCCTGATATGGCCCACTTCATTTTCTCCGAATTTTTTTTTGATGCCGGCCAGATACGCGGGGTCTTCGAAAAAATCCCTGAAAGCCTTATCCCTGAAACCGACTATCTGTTTCGGGGAAAGCTTTTTCGTCCCCATAGGTTCGGTATCTTCCCCTAATTGCGAATACGCAAGCCAGTTCGTAGATAACCGTGTCCCCTTCTTTATTTCCTCATCATATAATTTTGATCCGGGATACGCCATGGTTGAATAGAAGTTGGCGTATTCAAGATCAAGCGATTTCGCCGTCTCCAGGGTGCGTCCCATCGTCTCCATATCATCTTCAGGAAGGCCGAACATGAAATTGCCTATGACGCTAATACCCGCGGCGTGGGTTATACTAATCGCTCTTTCGATCGCCGCGCGGCCAAAGCCCCTCTTGGTCACATTTTCACGCACCTTCCTGCTTCCGGATTCGATACCATAGGACAGCCAATTTATTCCAGCTTCCTTCATCCGTTCAAGAACCCTTTCATTCACCGTATCAATCCTCGCGTAGGCCCACATATTAAGATCGTATCCCCTCTTAATCATCAGATCGCAGAATTCCAAAACCCTTTCCTCTTTCATCACAAACAACTCGTCCAGTATCTTTAGATTTTGAATGCCGTATTCATCACGAAGCGCGCCTATTTCATCAGCCACCCCTATTAAAGAACGATAACGGATCCCCGGATTTCCGTCGTATAAAGCGTTGACATTGCAGTATGAACAGTTAAAGGGGCACCCTAAACTTGTATAGATAACACCATACGGCTGCCTCTTATCAAGGCGGCCGAAACAGTGCCAATTATGCGCCCTGTACTTCGGCATAGGCAAAAGATCCCATGCGGCGAAAGGAAGCTCATCCAGATCCCGAACGAGTTCCCCCCAACCGTTTTCAACGATCCTGCCGTCAGATTTATACCACAGCCCCCTAATGTCAATATCCTTCTTATTTCTGCCTGAGACCAATATGCTCAAAAGTTTCTCAAGCGTATAAAACGCCTCTCCCCTGCAAAGAAAATCAATGCGCTCATTCTCAAGTGTGACTTTTGGGACTGCGGAAGGATGGATCCCGAATAGCGCGGTCTTTATATCAGGCGACCTCTCTTTCAGTATTCTCAGAATAGAACTGATCGAAGGCATTTTAGGAGTTGATGACGCAGAAGGGTTAGCCCCGACGGCGCTGAGACACGCAAGGAGAGGCCTGCAAAGAATAATTTCTTCCGCCGTCCGGATGTCATCCCATCCCTCAGCCTCAGCGTCAACAACACTGACGGAAAAACCCCTTTTACGGAGATATCCGGCAATTAGGGCCGACCATAAAGGCGGTTCGACCGCGGAAAGCCCTTCCCTTAAACTGCCGTAAACTTTCCCGCTATTAGCCGGATTGACCAGAAGAATGTCTACGCTATGCAAATCGCCTCTCTAAAATTAAATATTACAGAATCGGCCGCGTTTAATTACAGCGAACCCTTTTATCAGCTCGGCAATACCATCCCCAAGACGGAATTTCGGCCTAAATCCGGTATCTTCGATCTTCTTATTGCTCACGATATAATCGCGTTTATCGGGATCCTGCCCTATCTCAGCCTCGACATAATAAAAGTCGGGGATCTGTTTCTTTATCTCCCCGCACAACTCAAGTTTGTTAAGGTTGGCATCGCTTAGGCCCACATTGTAGGGAGAATTTTTCATCTTACTAAAATTATCCAAAGAGTGAATACACGCCAGCGCGACATCCCGGACGTGAATGAAATTCCTCCTGAACTGCGCCTGGAAGAGCACGATATATCTGTCATTAAAAGCCCTGTATGTAAAATCGTTCACCATCAGGTCCAGTCTCATGCGCGGACTGATACCAAACGCCGTCGCGAGCCTTAACGGAATACAGTTACCTGAATCGAGCAATTTCTTTTCGGCCTCGACCTTAAGCTTACCGTAAAGCGACACCGGCCTGAGCGGCGTCTCCTCCGTACAAAGTTTATCCTTCTGGCCGATACCATAACCGCTGTTTGTCGTAGGATATATCACCATCTGGCTTTTC
>JAHKBC010000080.1 GCA_018825725.1 Candidatus Omnitrophota bacterium | reverse complement strand
TGTATTCTTACGCTCTAAAATAGCCCGCGCAACCAGTCTTCCGATTCTTCCGAAACCATTAATACCGACTTTTACTGCCATATCTTCTCCCCTCCTAAATTGGTCCGCCGCAAGGCGGAACAATTTACTCCGAGAGCTATAGCACGATACTAGGCTATCGGAGTTAAATTATCTTTATTTTCTTATATCCAAATTTACTCCACTAGCTATAGTATAATTGCTGGCTAGGGGAGTTAGTTAATAATATTTACCCCTGTTTCTCTTCTTTTAAGTATTTGGCTGCCATTTCCGGCGGGGTTGGTACAAGGTAAAAACCTGTTCCCCATTCAAAACCTGCAACGCGGGTAAGCTTAGGCATAAATTCAATATGCCAATGATAACCCTCTACATTCTGGTCACCGTTTATCGGCGAGGTGTGAATCATAAAATTATACGCGGGATTACCAAATACTTTTTTCACCCTGGAAATAACCTCTTTTATAATCAACGCCAAATCAGGAACCTCTTCGCTGGGCATTTGACTGAAATATCCGTTGTGCTTTTTTGGAATTATCCAGATTTCAAATGGAAACCTGGAAACAAAGGGGCAAAAAGCCAGAAAGTGTTTATTTTCAAATACTATCCTCTCCTTTTCCTGAAGTTCCTGCCGGATAATATCGCAAAAAATGCATCTTTCGCGAAAATCAAAATAATTACGGGCTCCGTTTAATTCCTCTTTTACATTTTTAGGCACCATGGGAAGTGCTACTAGCTGTGTATGGGGATGTTCCAGAGAAGCTCCGGCAGCCGGCCCAAAATTTTTAAAGATGAGTATATATTTAAAACGCTTATCCCGCCGTAAATCCAAAATCCTGTTGCAAAGTGTAGTAATTACGTTGGCAATCTCATGATTTTCTAAATCCGATATATCTTTAGTGTGGTAAGGCGAATCTATAATTACTTCATGCGCTCCGACTCCGTTAGAAAGGTCGTATATACCCAGGCCTCTCCTATCAATATCTCCTTCAACCTGCAAAGCCGGAAATTTATTGGAAACGACCCTTACATGCCAACCCGGAGTATTGGCAGCAGTACCAGGTTCGCGTATAGCAATAATCTCCGGAGGGGTCTGCGACTCATTTCCGTAACAGAAAGGACAGTTAGCCTGCCCCTTCCAGATCGTTGGTTCATGCTCGTAATCTTCCGGTTTATTGGGATGGTCTGTATCTACGATGATCCAACGCCCAGCTATAGGGTCTCTTCTTAATTCAGACATTGAACGAACTCCTCGTAATTTATCATATATGTGAGATCAGCTAACAGGCTTACGTTCACTTTGTTCCGTAAGTTTTGGCTTCATCTACCTCGCGCAAGAAACCGGCTGCATTCTCCGGAGGCATCGGGCAGATATAAAAACCAGTGCCCCATTCAAACCCGGCAACGCGGGTCAGGCGCGGTGTTATTTCAATATGCCAGTGATAATCTTCCTCAATAGTCTTCCAATAACCCAGTTTCTGCCTCCTAAAAGGAGCAGTATGAATGATAAAATTATACGGCGGGTCATTTAAGCCAACCTTTAACTTCTGTAAAACCTGTTTTAAAATCTTAGCTAACTCGGCACGCTGCGCCGGATCCTGCCGAACAAAATCACAACTATGTTTTTTTGGCAGAATCCACACTTCAAAAGGAAACCTAGAAGCAAAGGGAGCAATAGCAATAAAGCCGTCTATTTCCAGAATAAGCCTGTCTTTGGAAGCTAATTCCTGTTTTATAAGATCGCAGAAAATACACCTTTCATGATAATCGTAATAATGCCGGGCGCCAACCAACTCCTCCTTGACCCGCTTTGGGTTAACAGGAGTGGCGATGATCTGTGTACGAGCATGTTTTACCCTTCCGCCTCCCGCAGTCCAGCCGTAATTCTTAAAAACTAAAACATACTTAAAGCGCTGGTCTCTTTCCAAGTCATTGATCCTGTCAATATAACACCCTATAACTCTAGCTATCTGTTCCGGGCTTAAATCACAGATATTGGCAATATGCTGATTGGCCTCTATCACAATTTCATGCGCCCCGACACCATTCATCATATCGTAGAGCCCTTTTCCCGTGCGGTCCAGCTCTCCTTCTATCCTTAAGAATGGGGTTTGATTGGGAACAACCCTTAGTTCCCACCCAGGCGTATTAGCCGCAGTATTATTCGGCCGTATAGAATATATCTCTGGCGGGGTCTGAGATTCCTTGCCTTCACAAAAGGGACAGGGTTTTTCTTCCGGGCCTTGCGCAGAAGAAATGGCAAACTGATCCGGCCTTCTTGCTCGCTCAGTCGCTATAATAACCCATCTTCCTATAACAGGGTCTTTCCTTAATTCCGGCATAATTATTCCTATTCGTATTAAATCTTATTAAAAACAAATAACAGAAAGTTATTGTAACATAATAAAACTTTGTTGCAACTACTTTTTACCCAAAATTTCACCCGGTGATATTTTATGGCCGGAAATAAACTCTTGAGCCGACATTACGCGCTTACCTTCAGGCTGCAACTGTAAAATGACTAATGCGCCGCTGCCTGTATTAACAACTAACCCTTCCTTAGATATATCCAATACTTCTCCGGGTAAAACATCTTGTTTTTGATAAAGAGCATCAGAAACACTAGCCTTGTATATCTTTAATAACTTTCCTTTATAATATGTAAATGCCCCGGGCCAGCCGGCAACTCCGCGCACTAGATTAAAAACCTGCCTGCTTTTTGCTGACCAGTTGATCTGGCCATTACCCTTTTTTATTTTGGGAGCAAAACTTACTTTTTGACTATCTTGCTCTATCAGCTTATGATTGTTTAAACTCAAATCTTCAATTACATCTAAAAGCAATTCTGCTCCGAGCCGGGACAATCTTTGCTCCAACTGCAGCG
>JAHKBC010000079.1 GCA_018825725.1 Candidatus Omnitrophota bacterium | reverse complement strand
TTTTATAATGGATGACCCCGATGCCCCTAGGGGAACTTGGGTCCACTGGGTTATCTACGACATACCAGTCATTCCTGCCTGCCGGCAGGCAGGAATTGTCATAGCGGAAAATAGCATTCCCGGAAAACAGGGGACCAATAGCTTCGGTAAAATAAATTACGGTGGCCCGTGTCCTCCTTCTGGAACCCACCGCTACTTCTTTAAAATATATGCTTTGGATAAAAAACTTAATTTAGGCGAAGGAATTAACAAAGAAGAATTAGAAAAAGCTATGCAAGGCCATATCTTAGCTAAAGCCGAAATAATCGGATTATATATAAAGCAATAATTGTAGACGTTTTACATAACCCTCTGACAATAAATAATTTATGTATAAAATAAAAGGGAAACGTCCCCTATTTTTTCGATAATTGAAAAAAAAGGAGAAGGTATGTATCATGTAGATATTATCAATAATGGTAATTCGTCATTTCAAGTTAAATCAAAAGATTACGAATTAGTTGTTGATACAAAAGGGAAAGGTATTACTCCGCCCGATACTTTATTAGCCGGTTTAGGCGCTTGTATCGGGGTGTATATACGAAAATATGCCGAAGGAGCGAAACTTAACATTGAACAATTTAGCCTAAGCGTGGATGCGGAATTTTCTAAAGAGCCACCCGTATGCTTCAAAGAAATAAGGGTGAGCGTTGACCTTAAAGGATTTCAACTTGAGGAACGCAGAGAAAAGGCATTTCTTGAGTTTGTCAAGAATTGCCCGATGCATAGTACTCTAAAAGAAAACCCCCTAGTTGAAATTAAGATACTTTGACAGTAAAATAGGGGACGTTTCTATTTTTTTAATCCGGCTAAGAAAGGAGAATCATGAAAAAATATTCTTTAAAAAGCGGAATCATCCTGATTCTCTTATTGTTTGTTTTTGTTTTGCGGGCATTTGCTTCCTGCGATGAATGCAACGTAACCAAAAGCTGCGAGACTTATCAGGAATGTATGGCCGCAAAGTTAAATTGTGTTGCAGCCTGTAGGGAAAAGGAGGCCGCGGAGATATCCGCTAAGTCATCAGAAAAGGTAATCGAAGTACAAGAGAAGATCATTGAAACGCTTCGGGAAGTTTTCATCATCGCTCAGCGAACCGCAGAGTTGCTGGAGAAATTGACTTCGCAGGTAAACGAAAAGCAATTGCGGGGATTGACTCCGAAGGTAAACGAATAATTGTTTGGATGTTCTAACCCAGCATCAAAATAAATGATTATTGCCAAAGTATGGTTTTTAAGATAAAATAATCTGTCTTGTTTAATAGATTACAGACGAATTCCGGGCCGCTAGCTCAAATGGTGGAGCAGGACCCTCTTAAGGTCAAGGTTCTTGGTTCGATTCCAAGGCGGCTCACTTTTACCTGATTCTTTTAAAAAGTGGCTAAAAAGTTTTACGAAATACTGGAACATACCGCTGACATCAGGATCAGGGTAAGAGCCAAGGAATTAAAAACCCTGTTTTCCAAAACCGCCAGGGCCATGTTCGATATCATCGCCGAGAAGAAAACGGCTCCAGGCGCAAGGAAAGAAGAATTAAAGATTGTCCAGAAAGCACAAAACCTGGAAGAGTTGTTCATAAACTGGTTAAACGAATTATTATCTTTGTCTTCTGCGCACGGCTTGGTGTTCTCGGATTTTAAGATAAAAAATCTTAAGGAAAATTCATTAGAAGCTCTGGTCCGGGGAGAAAAAAACAAAAGCTATAAGATAAATAAAGAAATAAAGGCTGCTACATATCATCAACTTCAAATCATAAAAAACGGGAATACTTGGAAAACGGAGGTGATTTTCGATGTATGAAGGAGCCAATTCAGACCCAGCCAGCCCAGGTGCAGAAGAGCGCCGGAAGTTCCCCAGGATAGATATCGCCACGAACGTCAGCTACGCGGCGATTATTCCCGCCTATGAAGTAGGCACGACTAAAGATATCAGCGAAGGCGGTATGTGCCTGGAAATGAAAAGAAAAATGGCTCGCGGAACAATCCTGCGTCTTGAATTCGATCTTCCCGGTGATAAACCCGAACACATAGAAGCGTTAGGAAGAATTATGTGGCAGAGGCCTAAGACAGAAGATACTTATGCCACCGGGATCAAATTCCTGACCTAAAATTTATCAAAATGGGAGAAACCTGGAACGGCCCTTTAGAGAAGATAGATAATTTCCGCTTTAGAATTCCCTCCACCTATAAACCCGGCATGCGCGTACCCGGAATAATTTACGCGGATGAAAAACTTCTTAAAGATATTGTGCATGATAAGGCTTGCGAGCAGGTGGCAAATGTCGCATTCCTTCCGGGAATAGTCAAAGCCTCGCTGGCCATGCCCGACATTCACTGGGGCTATGGATTTCCCAT
>JAHKBC010000078.1 GCA_018825725.1 Candidatus Omnitrophota bacterium | reverse complement strand
GCGGGAGCCAAGGATTTTGTTACTAAACCATTTCAGCCTTCCAGGGTTATTGAGGCTTTAAAGCGCGTTTTAGGAAGTTAGGTTAATTAATGGAAGATAAGACAATTGAAACAGCCAGTGCTATAAAGATAATTGAAGTAGAGATGGCGGATATGCAGGTATGTGAATCTCCGGGCAGGCTTATCACTCGCGGTTTGGGTTCCTGTCTGGGAATTACTATATACGATAATATAAGGAAAGCCGGATGCATAATTCATGCTATGCTTCCTGACATCAGCCGGGCCAAGATAAGGACTAATCCCGGTCGTTTTGTCAATTCTTCGATTACGCATATGATTGAGAAGCTGGAGAAGCTTGGGTGCCAGCGTTCAAGGATGGTGGCTAAGCTTTTCGGCGGGGCGCACATGTTTAGCTTTATTACTGAAAGCACTATCAATGTGGGACAAAATAATATTGACATGGCTGAAAGTTTATTTAAGGAATTGGGGATGAAAGTGATTGCGCGGGAAGTGGGAGGCACATTTGGCCGTACTATTGAGTTGAATTTAGAGAATGGTAAAGTCCTGGTAAAAACCGCTTCATGGGGCCAGAAAGAAGTATAAATATGGATGAACGTATTCATGTTTTAGTAGTAGATGATTCCTTTCTTATGCGCAAGGTTATCTCTGATATAATTAATAGCGATCCGGCTCTGGAAGTTATCGGTAAAGCCAAGGATGGAAAAGATGCTATTGAAAAGACCTTTTCTCTGAAGCCCGATGTTGTGACCTTGGATGTAAATTTACCTCTTTTGGATGGCTTGAGTGTTTTGGAACAAATAATGAAGAAGCAGCCTACTCCTGTGGTTATGCTTTCTGCTTATACTCGATCGGGAACAAGCGCCACTATTAAGGCCCTGGAATTAGGGGCAGTTGATTTTATTGCCAAGCCTTCCGGAGAAATATCCCTAGATCTGGGGAAACTCAAGGAAGAGATAATCAACAAAGTCAAGATGGCAGCTAAGATTGCTTCTGACAAATTTACAATTACGGCTAAACCTTTTGTAAAAGACGACGCCATAACCGACTTAAAGAAAGTAGTGGTTATCGGGGCTTCTACCGGCGGGCCCAAGGCTGTGTTAGATATTATTCAATGCATACCCGCCAATATCCAGGCAGCATTTATTATTGTTCAACATATGCCTAAAGGTTTTACTTTAACTTTCGCTGAGAGGATATCCTGGCAATCAGGCATTAAAGCCAAAGAGGCTGAAGAGGGGGATGTTATTATTTCCAGTAAAGTATACGTTGCTCCTGCGGGTTACCATATGGTCTTAGAGAAGGAGCATGGTTTGGTTAGGGTGAGGTTGACCGATGATCCACTGGTAAATTTTGTAAGGCCTTCTATCGATGTTACCATGCAGTCAGTAGTCGATATTTTTGGTAAAGATACGTTGGGTGTAGTTTTGACCGGGATGGGTAAAGATGGATTAGAAGGCGCAAGATCCATCAAGGATAAGGGTGGTTTGATTATTGTGCAGGATGAGAGTACTTCCGTAATTTGGGGGATGCCTAAGGTAATAGTTGATGCCAGGTTAGCGGATAAGGTACTTAAATTATCTGAGATACCCAAGGCGATAATCGAACATATTGAGAAAAATTAATCCTATAAACTATAAAAGAGAGTAAAGGAATGTACGGAAGATTATCACCAACGCAGATAGATGTAATCAAAGAAGTAAGCACGATTGGCTCTGCCAATGCCGCAACAGCATTATCGGGTTTAATTAACCAAAATATTGGAATAACTGTTCCCCAGGTAAGCCTGGTTCCTATTGAAAATATTTCAAAATTATTGGGCGGAATGGAGAATCTCTATTTTGTCCTGGATACCGAACTAAAAGGGGATATTTCCGGTAGGATATTTCTGCTTTTTAGCCCTGAGGATGCCAGATTTCTAGGCAGTATTTTATTAGGCTGCAACAAAGAGGATATAGATTTTAACGATGATATGTTCCAGTCTTCTTTAAAGGAGTCCGCCAATATCCTGGGGGGTTCGTATCTGACGGCTATGGCTGAAATGACTAATTTGACTATTCTTAATTCCACGCCTTCTTTGGCTATGGATATGGTAGGCGCAATATTAGATTTCATTTTTATCCAGATTGCACAATATTCAGAAGAAGTACTATTTATTAAGACCGAGCTTACCGTGAGGGATCAGAATATGGGGGGATTGCTTTTTCTTTTTCCTTCTGTGGAGTCTTTGCGCAAGATTTTCGAAGTTTTGGATATTAAGGAATAAATCCTGTCTAGAGGACAGGATAAAATAAAGGAATATACTTTGTGAGAGCAAAGTATAAAATCAAGAGGCTGCTTGATTTTAGGAGGGAGATCATGGTGGAGGATAAGGCCAAAGAGTATCAATTGGTGGTTTTTACCATCGGTGACGAGGAATTCGGGGTAGATATAAATCAGGTCAGGGAGATTGTTAGATTAGTCCAGATCACCTATCTACCCAAGGCCCCGCAGTTTATTGAAGGAGTAGTTAACTTGCGCGGCCAGGTTCTGGCGGTAATTGATCTTTCCAAGAAGCTGAATATAGAGGCAAAGGCCCGGAGTGATTCTACGCGGATTGTTATAGTAGAGGTAGGAGAGAATACCGTGGGGATGATTGTAGGTTCGGTTTCCGAGGTTTTGAGGTTGCCTTTTAAGAATGTGGAGGAGGTGCCTAGTATTGTCGATACCGAGATCCCGGAGCATTATATTAAAGGAGTAGGTAAATTAAAAGATAGATTATTGGTTTTATTGGACTTAAATCGCATCCTTACACCTGAAGAGGTTCAACATGTTGAGAAACAGGTCAAGAATTTAAGCGCTAAGGAAGCCAAAGATCAGGAGCCTCAATAAAATCATTGGCGCGGGTAAAAAAAATCTTGACAAGCTCGGCTTTATCCTTTATGATAATTTTTATATAGATAAAGGGTTGTAAAAACAAAGGTACTATATACAGGAAACAAGAGTAAACAAAAGGAGGTGTTGCATGGGTAGAAGGATAAGCGTATTAGTTATTTTCTTAAGTGTGCTATTAATTATCTCCATAGCACTCCCGGCATTTGCTGAAGTCAAGTTTAGTTGGGGTCCTTATCTGCGTATTCGTAATGAATATTACAAGAATATGAAGGACTTAGCTGATCCTGATGATGGCAGAGGAAGGGATACTGCGAATCGTATCAAGATTAAGACTCAATTATGGGGCAAAGCGGATTTTGACAAGGATACCTCTATATATTTGAGGCTTGCCAACGAAAATCTCGCCTATTTCTATTTTGAAGGTACATCCGGCGCACATGTGGATAAGTCAGCCAGCAAAAAAGGGTATCACTATGATCCGAATGAAATCTTTGTAGATAACTTGTACCTTGATGTAAAGAATGTTTTAGGCAATCCCGTAGACCTGCGCATAGGTAGGCAGGATTTGGGTGGACAGTATGGCGAAGGATTCTTAATCACTGACGGTACAGCCGGAGACGGCGGAAGGTCAGGTTATTTTAATGCCATCAAAGCATCCTGGAAGATAAATAAGGCAAATACCTTAGACCTTATTTATATTAATAACCCCAGAGACGAGGAGTACCTGCCGCTTATTAATAGGATGGGCTTGACCTACGCAGGTAGCAGTTTAGCAGATAAGTATATGTCTCAGAATTTGGTTGCAACCGATGAAGAAGGTTTTGTCGTTTACCTGAAGAATAAAGATGTAAAGAACCTTAACCTTGAAGCTTACTATATGTTTAAGACAGAAGCGAAAGAGGGTGGTTCTGGTGTATATTTTGGAGAGAAGACCAAGTTAAGCACCGTAGGTTCTTATGCCAAATACAGCTTTGCTCCTTACACTTTAAGGACACAGCTTGCTTATCAGTTTGGCGATTATGGCAGTGAAGACCGCACTGGTGTTGGCGGATATCTTTACCTGGATCGGGACCTCAAGGATATTATTAAGACCTGGTCGCCTTCAGTTACTTTAGGTGGAATCTATCTTTCCGGACAGGACAGAAAGACACCTGAGAATGAAGGATGGGATCCTTTATGGTCAAAATACCCTTGGATATCTGATTCATACATCTTTACACTCTTAGGTGAAACTGGAACTAATGCCTATTGGACTAACCTCGGCGCTATTAGGGGAATAGTTAATCTTAAACCTACCTCTAAGAGCGGGGTTATGCTTGCTTATACCTATATGAGGGCGATTGAAACCGTTCCAAAGTCAACCGCATTAACCGGGTTTACCGGAACATCAAAAGAAAGAGGCGGTTTGGCACAAGCCAAATATTCGTATAAGTTCAATAAGAATTTCGACGGTTATTTTCTGGCTGAGTATTTTATGCCGGGAAGTTTCTATATCGGAGATGATCCGTCATTGCTCTTAAGGACTGAATTAGTAATGAAGTTCTAACACAGCTAATTTCATATACTGTTTAATTTCAAGATACAAGAAGGGGAGGAGTAATATCCTCCCCTTCTTGGGAGAAAGTAATGTTTATGTCTAGCTTAATTAGATCAGTAAATAAGAAAATACCGGGTTTATTAATATTCCTTTTTTTATTCTTTAATTCCAGCGCTTATGCCGCCAAAGTTGCGATAGTTAATTTCGCAGATAACCCGGATTATCAAAACTGCCGAATAGTTTTTAGTAGTCTTCTCAAAAAAGAAGCGGCTAACAGGAATGTTCCCATGGAGATTGTTTATATTGACACCAAGGGAAATATGGAGAGCTTTATTAAGGAAGCCAAAGCAATTGAGAATAGCGTGGATCTTTTCTTTACCGTAGGAAGGCCCAGTGCTCTAGCATTAAAAGAAGCTGGCATTACCAAGCCGGTTCTTTTTAATGCCATTGCCAACCCGGTAGGCGTTGTGGTCAATTCTCTGGTTAATCCCGGGACAAATTTTACTGGCGTGCATTCAGCTGTGCCTGTAAATAAGCAGTTAAAGGCTTTGCAAATGGTAATTATGCGCGTCAAAAAAATAGGTTTGCTTTATAGCCAGGATAACCCTTTTTCTTTAGCCCAGATTAAAAAATGGAAAGAAGCGATTAATGAATTGGTGGATAATCAGATTTCAGATTTGGAGATAGCAGAGTTTCCTATTCCCGCTAGCGTAGATACTGAAGCTGCACTGGTTGAAATGTTCAAGCGTGAAGTAGCGGGTAATGCAGATGTTTTGGTGGCTCCGGATGATTCAAAGATTACTAATTTGGCTGCGGGTTTGATTGCCGCGGTTTTGGAAAATAATATGCCGTTTTACTCCTCGGATACAGCCATGGTGCGCAAGGGAGCCTTATTGTCTTTAGGTTTTGATTATGCCGAAGGAGCAAAGCTTTCCGTACCTATTGCCTTTGATATTATTAATGGTAGAAGTCCGGCAGGCATTTCAGTAGCTACGTATCCTCAATACAAGATGTACTTGAATTTAAAGACTGCGCAGAAAATAAAATTAAGTGTTACTATGGAGGCGATTAAGAACGCCTCGGAGATTTTTAAGGAATAAGTTAGGTAAATTGATATTATAAATGTGAATATAAAATGGTATAGTTTGGTCAATTCAATAAGCTCATAGGGTAAAAACAGGGAGAGTATTCTTCCTGTTTTTTGTTTATGGCAAATGAAATAACACCCCGCGCTTATAAGGAATTGCGCGGGTGTGTGTCCGTACACAAGGAGGTAGCAATGAGGAAATATACAAAGATAGCGTGCCTAATTATCTTTAGCATTTTACTCCTGGGGTTGGCAACTTATTCCTATGCCGCTAAAATCGCCATTGTTACCAATGTAGATAATCCAGACTACAAGAATTGCCGGGAGACTTTCGAGAGGGAGATTAAAAGAGAAGGCCCGGCAAACGGTATAGATATTGATTTTGTTTATCTGGATACTAAAGGAGACAAAGCGGCTTTTATCAGTGGAGTAAATAATCTGGCAGCCGAGGTGGATCTTTTTTTCGTAGCCGGCACACCTAATGCTTTGGCAATTAAAGAAGCTGGCGTTACCAAGCCGGTTCTTTTTAATGCTATTGCTGGTCCGGTAGGCGCAAAGTTAGTAAATAGCCTGGAAGCTCCGGGAACAAATTTTACCGGAGTGCATTGCGCCGTTCCCGAAGATAGGCAGCTGCGGGCTTTGTTATTGGCTGTTCCTAACGTAAGAAGAATAGGCTTACTTTATAACCCTTCCGATCCGGCTCCGGCAGGCCAGGCTAAGAAGTGGAAGGATGCCATTATGGGTAAAGAAGGTTTGGAAATCAGGGAGTTTTTTATTCCGGAGACAGTTAATTCTGCCGAAGCTTTAGCCGAAGTTACTAGGGCTTTGGTCGGACAGGTAGATGTGATTGTTAGTACT
>JAHKBC010000077.1 GCA_018825725.1 Candidatus Omnitrophota bacterium | reverse complement strand
CTTCAATCTTATGATTATCACCTTCACTGATGAGTTTATTGAAGTTCGGCCTGCCCAATTCATTTTCCTTAATCCATTCTTTAGCGAATTTTCCTGACTTTATTTCCTTTAACATCTTTTGCATTTCTTTACGCGTTTTTTGGGTAATAATCCTCGGGCCGCGACTCAAATCCCCATAGCAGGCTGTATTAGAAACGCTGCGGCGCATCCCAGATATGCCCTTTTCCTGAATAAGGTCAGTGATAAGTTTTAGCTCATGCAATACCTCAAAATAAGCAATCTCCGGCTGATAGCCAGCTTCAATTAAAGTATCAAACCCTGCTTTGATTAATTCCGAAACCCCTCCGCAAAGTACTGCCTGCTCTCCGAATAAATCCGTCTCGGTTTCTTCCTCAAAAGTAGTCTCAATAACTCCGGCTTTAGTAGCGCCGATGGCCTTGGCATAAGCTAAAGCAACCTGCTTGGCCTCGCCGCTGGCATCCTGAAATATAGCTACTAACGAGGGAACACCTTTACCTTCTTCATACATCCTTCTTACCAAAGCACCGGGCCCTTTAGGAGCAACCATAAAAACATCTACATTCTTAGGGGGCTTGATCTGCTTAAAACGAATATTAAATCCATGAGAAAAACAAAGCGCCTTGCCTCTTTTAAGGTTTGGCTTAATTGCTTCATTATATACCTTAGCCTGAACATGGTCCTGGGTAAGTATCTGAATTATATCCGCGGCCTTAGCTGCCTCATTGGCAGGCACAGGAATAAACCCGTCTTTTTTAGCCTGTTCAAAGTTAGCCGTTCCCTCAACTTCAGAAACAACCACCCTTACTCCGCTATCACGCAGGCAAAGGCTCTGCCCCCTGCCCTGAATACCATAACCAATGATAGCTATGGTCTTGTCTTTTAATAATCCCAGATCCGCATCATTTTCATAATAAATCTTTAACATAACTACCCTCCTTGAGCACTAATATGCGCCGAAGCGCATCTAGCGAAATCCCGACGCAGTCGGGGTTAGAGCACTTTAATACGCCTGCGAAAGCGCAGATATTTAACTCCAATACTCATGTATCGGATTACTGATCCTGGAGTAAATATCTTGCCAAATACTTAAACTACGGATATTTAACTCCAATACACATGTATCGGATTACTGATCTAGGAGTAAATATCTTACCAAACACTTAAACTACGGATATTTAACTCCAATACTCATGTATCGGATTACTGATCCTGGAGTAAATATCTTGCCAAATACTTAAACTACGGATATTTAGCTCTGAATCGCTAACTTACCGCTTCTAACCAACTCCTTAACACCAAACTGGCCTAGAGAATCCAACAAAGCCTTTATCTGCTCCTGTTCACCTACTGCTTCGATAATCGCGGTATCGGATTTATACTTAATAATCTTAGCCAGATATTTATGGATAATCCCTTCAAGCCTGGCCTTGTCTTTAACAGAGTAATTTACCTTTATCAGAATAAGTTCTCTTTCTATATGATCCTTTTTGGTAAAATCCGTTACGCTAATTACGTCAATAAGTTTGTTTAACTGCTTCTTGATCTGCTCTAAAATCTTTTCGTCTTTAGCCTCAACCACCATAGTCAAATAAGATGTGCCGGGATCAAGGGTCTCAGACACTGCCAAAGAAGTAATATTGTACCCTCGGGCGCTGAATAACCCGGCAATACGCGCCAATACTCCGAACTTATTCTCTACTAGTATAGATATCGTATGTTTCATTATTACCTCTGTCTGTGAGAAGTGAGCTGTCAACTGTGAATTAAACTATGCTAATCCGTTAATCATTGAGTTTATGGCCTGGCCAGCCGGAACCATAGGGTAAACATTTTCCTCCGGTTCAATCACAAAATCCACAAAAACGACATTTTCAATTGCCAGCGCTTTCTCAATTGCCAAGCGCACTTCTTCTTTCTTAGTCACCCGAATGCCAACAGCGCCGTAACTTTCAGCCAGCTTTACAAAATCCGGGCTGCATATGGCCACCTGGGAATAGCGTTTTTTATAAAACAACTCCTGCCACTGCCTGACCATACCTAGATATCCGTTATTCAATATCATAATTTTGACATTTATTTTATTACAAACACAAGTAGCCAACTCTTGAATATTCATCTGAATAGAGCCGTCTCCGGCAATATCAATAACCTGTTTATCCGGACAACCAAGTTTAGCGCCCATAGCTGCGGGAAAACCGAAACCCATAGTCCCTAAACCTCCGGATGAAATAAATGTTCTCGGATAATGATAGTTATACCACTGCGCAGCCCACATCTGGTTCTGGCCCACCTCGGTAGTTATAATACAATCTCCTTTAGTAACCTCATATAACTGTTCGATAACATACTGGGGTTTAATCTTGTCCCCGTCATTACTATACCTTAAAGGATGTTTCTTCTTCCAGGCATCGATAGTCTTAAGCCAATCAAAAGTATCGGGTGCTTTTTTTATTTCTTCGATTAATTCCAGCAAGATATTTCTGGCATCCCCTACAATCGGAACATCCACTTTTACATTCTTACTTATAGAAGACGGATCAATATCAATATGAATAACCTTAGCCAAAGGAGCAAAGGAATCCAGTCTTCCGGTTACCCGATCGTCAAATCTTGCCCCTACAGCGATAATCAAATCTGATTCCATAATCGCATGATTAGCGAAAGCTGTGCCATGCATACCCAACATACCTAAAGATAATTTATGAGTAGAAGAAAAACAACCGATCCCCATCAAGGTCCAGGTCAAAGGCGCATTTATTTTCTCGGCGAACTCTTTTAATTCACGATGCGCCCCGGATAAAATGACCCCTCCTCCGGCATAGATTACCGGCCTCTTGGCCTGGGAAATCAAGCGCGCAGCTTTTTTAATCTGTCCGGGATGTCCGGAATATGTGGGGCTGTAGCCACGCATCTTCAACTCTTCTGGCCAGACAAATTCCGTTTCTTGCATCTGCACATCCGAAGGTATATCAATTAATACCGGGCCTGGCCTGCCGGTTGAAGCAATATGAAAAGCCTCACGCATAATCGTGGCTAATTCTTTGACATCCTTAACCAGATAATTATGCTTGGTTATGGGCCGGGTTATACCAGTAACATCTGCCTCCTGAAAAGCATCGTTACCAATTAAAAATGTCTTCACCTGTCCTGTTATGGCAATCATCGGAATAGAATCCATATAGGCATTAGCAAGGCCAGTAGTCAGATTAGTTGCCCCTGGACCGGAAGTAGCAAGGCACACTCCCACCTTGCCTGTTGCCCGGGCATAACCATCGGCAGCATGAGCAGCTCCCTGCTCGTGCCGGGTCAGGATAAAATTAATATCCGAATCAAAAATCTTGTCTAAAAGCGGCAAAACCTGGCCTCCAGGATAACCAAACATTACCGTAACACCCTCTCGCTTCAAACATTCCAAGATTATCTGTGCACCATTCATATTTTTTATTCGCTCCTAATATCAAAAGGGCTAAGGGATATACCTTAATCTCTACCTCTTACCCCTTTACCACTTAACACCTATTCATTATTTCAATTATAGTAATATCGCTCCCTTATCTGCAGAAGTAACCATGCGAGAATAACGGCTCAAATAACCGGTCCTGATCTTAGGGGGAATTGGCTTCCAATTCTTAAACCTCTG
>JAHKBC010000076.1 GCA_018825725.1 Candidatus Omnitrophota bacterium | reverse complement strand
GCCGTAACGGGGCAGAGCCATCTTCCAAAGCCGGATTATCCTTGCCTTTTAATTCTCTCTGTCTTTCCAGGGATTCATTTGCAGGGTCTAATATCTTTCTTACTTTATCTTTAACCTGGTGCAACTGTTGCGGCGGGATTTGATAGAGGTTAAGTTCTTCTATATGGCAGATTTCATTGATAACCTCAGGAGGCGCCCTGCTTAAGATACTGCTCAGGTAATACCGGGATGGGCTAGGTCCTTTATCTGCTTCTACGAGTCCTAAGGCTATGAGATTTGCCAGCTCTACGCGGATAGTAGTGCTGGAATAACCCCTTTGTCTAATTAATTCCTTTACGCTAATGGAGTTTTCAATAAAGTTCTTGTTATTATAAAGGGTATTCAGGCAGGATGCGGGAGAACCTTGGGAAGGATTTAAATTGTTTGAAAGACCGCTAATAAAATTAAACTCCTCTCTAGATACCACTATTTCAATCCCGGACAGACCTCTAACCCTCCTGATTATTGCGCCTCCTTGCGCATCAACCCATAATTCATCCGGTTTTATTGTAGACTTAGCCTTTTCCTTTATCACCTTAATCCCCGCAGGCATATTCGCTTTCATCCACTCAACGTCTTCTTTAAGGCCGAGCAAAACAGCCTCGGTGCCGTCAAACTTGAAATCTTCTGCCGCCAGCCTTAGGATATACGGCCAGGCTTTCTTGAGCCAGATATTAAATACCTGCACAACCACAATTTTGCCTTGACCGCTATTAGTTTTAATCACTAAACCCACGCAATCACAATAGCCGCGGGAATTGATGTTTAACCCTTTCCAGCTATCCGCCACAACAATCCGATTAATACCCATCTTGCAAAATACCATCTCTCCGGTTTTAGATAAAGGATGCTCGATCATTTTCCCGTCCATGGAGCCGTAATCCCGAGTCTCTGTGAGGGTGCCGTCCTCGTTTATCTCATAACATGAAATTTTGGATTCGTTATTAAAAGTTATCAATGAGGGCTCGTATTCCTGAGGTTTTTCCAGCCCTAAAAGATTTAATATGGTTGCGGGAATGTTAGCTAAGCCCGCATTTTCTAAATGCGCTATAGAATATTCATTTTTGTAGCCCGAATCAATAATCACAAAAGGAACAGGATTAAGCGAATGGGAAGTTTTAACCTCTTTTACGCCCTTCTTAACCACAAACATCTCATCAGCATTACCATGGTCAGCGGTTATAATCGTAATCCCACCGAGCTCATTAACAACTTCAATTAACCTTGCAACACAGCTATCAACTGTCTCAACAGCCTCAATAATTGCCGCCTCTATACCGGTATGGCCTACCATATCTCCGTTAGGAAAATTAATCCGGCCAAACTTATACTTACCGCTCTTTAATAATTCTATTGCCTTCTCGGTGATTTCATCGGCCTTCATCCTGGGAGCTTTATCGAATTGAATTCTATCCGAAGGAATTTCAATGTATTTCTCAAGCTTTTCATCCACGTATCCTGACTTATTGCCGTTAAAGAAATAGGTGACATGGCCAAACTTTTGTGTTTCTGATAAAGCAAATGAACTGATGCCATTACCGCAGAGGTATTCACCAATAGTCCTATCAATTGCCGGAGGAGCAACTAAAAAGTTCTTAGGGACGAGTAAATCTCCGTCATACTGCATCATCCCGGCATAAAGCACTTCGGGATGACGTTCGCGATTAAATTCGCTAAAATCCTTTTCTTCAAAGGCACGCGATATCTGAATTGCCCGGTCTCCTCTAAAATTAAAGAAGACCACCGAATCGCCGTCCTGGATAGTACCAATGGATCTTCCGGTTTGAACGATAACAAACGCAGGCAAGTACTGGTCGGTAATCCGGGGATTCTCGGAATAGAATGTCGAGACAGCTTCGCAAGCAGAACCGAAGCATCTTGCTTTTCCTAAAACATGCGTCTCCCACCCACACTTAACTATGTTCCAATCCGCATTATATCGGTCCATAGTAGTACCCATCCGGCCACCGCCTGAAGCAATGCGGTAATCATATCCCTGCTGATTAATCCTGGTTAATAAGGATTCGGTTTTCTCTATATAGGTAAGGGCGGTTCGTTCACCTACATCCCTGCCGT
>JAHKBC010000075.1 GCA_018825725.1 Candidatus Omnitrophota bacterium | reverse complement strand
GCCCATAAAAGACGGCGTTCCTAAAGAAGAGGCCGAAGAAATGAAGAAGAAGTTAATGGCTGCGGGCGCTACCGTAGAATTAAAATAATATATAATATATAGGTAAAGGCAAGAAGGGCCTTTTAAAGAATATGGAAAAAATAAAAAATTTTGCCAAGTTCAAAGAAACGCACGAAATCCCAAATCTGATAGATATTCAGACGGTTTCTTACAAGGATTTTTTGCAGATGGATGCTCCTCTAAAACAGCGCAAACCCCAGGGGATACAAGAAGTCTTTGAGGAGATATTTCCTATTGAGAAACCTGACCGCACAGTCCGATTGGAATTCGTTAGCTATACCTTGGGCAAACCTAAATATGAAGTTATGGAGTGTAAAAAACGATCCATAACTTATGCTGCGGCCTTTAAAGTTAAATTCAGACTCACTACTCCCAAGGAAATTAAAGAACAGGATGCTTATTTTGGGGAAATACCACTGATGACTCCCACTGGGAGTTTTATTATCAACGGTGATGAAAGAGTCGTGGTAAGCCAATTGCAACGTTCACCTGGAGTATCCTTTGAAGAAGAAGAGCACCCTACCGGAAAAAAGATATTTCATGGCAGGGTTATACCTTACCGCGGGGCTTGGCTTGAATTTAAATATGACCTAACCGAAACTATACTAGCTTACGTGGATAGAAGGCGTAATTTTCCAGCAACTCAAATCCTGAGAATATTAGGTTTTTCCAAAGACGAAGAGATACTGGCGGCTTTTAGTAAAGATTATCCGGAAATTCACAATACCTTAAAAAAAGATTATACCAAAAATAAGGATGAGGCTTATATAGATTTCTACCGCAAAATGCGGCCGACCGATCCAGTTACCAAAGATGGCGCAGAAGCATTATTCTATAGGTTGTTTTTTGACCCAGCCAGATATGACTTAGAGCGCGCCGGTAGGTTTGTACTGAATCGCAAGCTGGGTATGGATGTGCCATTAGAAAAAAGAATATTGGATTCAACTACAATAATCCGGGTTATTGAATACCTGATAAAATTAAATGACGGTGAAGGCAAGATTGATGATATTGATCATTTGGGTAACCGGAGAATTAAAACCGTAGGGGAATTAGTGCAAAATCAGGTTCGTATCGGCATGAGCAGACTAGAACGCTCAATCCGTGAGAAGATCGGTGTACTAAGCAATATTGACACCTTAAGCATCCATTCGTTAATTAATTCAAAATTATTTTCCACCCAGCTTCACGATTTCTTTGCCCGTAGTCAACTTTCACAATTTATGGATCAGGTTAATCCTCTTGCTGAAATAACCCATAAACGCAGGTTAAGCGCTTTAGGACCAGGAGGGTTATCCAGGGAACGCGCCGGTTTTGAAGTCAGAGACATTCACTCCTCACATTACGGAAGAATATGTCCCATTGAGACACCGGAAGGTCCGAATATCGGTTTAATTGCATCTTTAAGTAATTTTGCCAGAGTAAATACTCTGGGTTTACTGGAAACTCCTTATCGTAAAGTAGAAGACGGCAGGGTAACCAAAAAGATTGAATATCTGACCGCTGACGTGGAAGAAGGCAAAATAATAGCCCAGGCCAACGTGCCTTTGGGTCCTGATGGTTATTTTCAGGGACTGGAGATCTCCTGCCGCTATAAAGGCGACTTTCCTAAAGTTAATCCTAAGCAGGTAGAATATATGGACGTTTCCCCGAAACAGCTGGTTTCAGTTGCAGCATCGCTAATACCTTTTCTGGAACATGACGATGCTAACCGCGCGCTTATGGGCTCCAATATGCAGAGGCAGGCAGTTCCTTTATTATTCACTGAAGCCCCTATAGTTGCCACAGGAATGGAAGGAAAGGTCACCTACGATTCTGGCACAGTGGTTATTGCTGAGGATTCCGGGAGAGTAACTAAAGTTGATGGGTCCAATATCACCATCGGTAAAAAGACCTATGAGTTAAGTAAATTTATACGTACTAATGCCGATACCTGCATCAACCAAAGGCCGGTAGTCAAATTAGGCGATCATGTAGAGAAGGGACAGGTTATTGCTGACGGCATGAGCACCAAGAATGGCGACCTGGCTTTAGGCAGAAATATCCTGGTTGCCTTTATGCCCTGGAGAGGATACAATTTCGAAGACGCTATCGTAATCAATGAAAAACTAATCAAGGAAGACGCCTTTACATCAGTCCATGTTAAAGAATTTGAAATTGAGGCTATAGAAACACGTTTGGGTAAAGAGGAAATAACTCGCGACATACCTAATGTCAGCGAAGAAGCGCTGAAGAACCTCGACTCGACTGGAATTATTCGTATAGGCGCTGAAGTTTCTCCGGGAAGTATACTTGTCGGCAAGGTAACACCGAAAACTGAATCGGAATTATCTCCTGAAGAGAGGTTGTTGAGAGCTATATTCGGGGAAAAAGCATCAGATGTAAGAGATACATCCTTGACAGTGCCTCCCGGAGTTGAAGGCGTAGCAGTTAACGTTC
This sequence comes from Candidatus Omnitrophota bacterium, assembly GCA_018825725.1. Taxonomy (GTDB): domain Bacteria; phylum Omnitrophota; class Gorgyraeia; order Gygaellales; family Profunditerraquicolaceae; genus JAHKBC01. Next base: position 388 of record JAHKBC010000075.1, on the reverse strand, counting down.
ATATGTTTCAGCGCAAAGACCGGGGTCGTAAATCTAAAGAAGATAAAGCTAAGGAGTTAGCTAAAATTCGCGAACTAAAGGCGTTTTATAAACAGGAGATTGAATTCCTTCAAGCCGAGAAAATCGTGCGCCTGAGCGAACTCTTAAAAATAGATAAATCCAAGATCGAAAAGATGGATTTTTCAGATAATGAAGAGGCTAAAATTGTTATAGCCTCTTATGATGAGCAAATACAAGAATTAGCTGTTGAACAAGAGCAGGAAATTGAGAAGGTAAGGCGCGGGGATGAATTGCCTCCAGGTGTCTTGAAAAGGGTAGTCGTTTATGTCGCAACCAAACGCAAACTTTCCGTAGGGGATAAGCTTTCGGGTCGTCATGGCAATAAAGG
>JAHKBC010000011.1 GCA_018825725.1 Candidatus Omnitrophota bacterium | reverse complement strand
TTTTTCCAGACCCAGGCGGTATATGACCCTAAGGTCTTGGAAAAATTTTTAGAGCGGACCAGGCATTTAAAGGCCAGGATTCTGGTGGGGATAGTATTCTTAAAATCCGCGCAGATGGCAAAATTTATGAACGAAAAGGTAGCCGGAGTATCTGTCCCCCGGGAATTGATCCAGGAAATAGACCAGGCCAAGGATAAAGAGTCCGGGGCAATCGAGATTGCTTCCCGGCTAATTAAAGAATTCAGGCCCATGTGCCAGGGTGTGCATATCATGCCAATAGGTTGGAACAGGCTTTTGCCCGCGCTGCTGGATAAAACAGGAATCTAGAATATAAATGTCAAGAATAGTAATAATCGGTGCTTCAGCCGCAGGCCATACTTTGGCGGCCAAGCTAAGAGAAGCCAATAAAGATAATTCTATAACCTTAATCACCGAAGAATCATATCTTGCTTATGATCGCCGAATGCTTTTGGATTTTGTTTTCGGCCTGATAAAAGAAAAAGAGCTCTATCTTTGCGATAAAGATTATTATCGTGATAATAATATAAATTTCTTAAGCCCTGTAAAAGTTACCGGACTCAATCCCCAGAAGAAAATAGTCTATTGCCGGGATAATGAGAAGAGCGTTAACTTTAATTATGATATTCTAATTATATGTTCGGGCCGCAGGTTCATTCTTCCTCAAATAGAGGGCGCCAGAAAGCCCGGGGTTTTTAACCTTAATAGCCTGGATGATTATAAGGAGCTCGCTCCCTATCTAATCGGAGATACCGTGTGCCTGGCGGGGAATAATAAATTTAGCTGGGATATGGCCAGGGCTTTGGCTGTCAGGAAAAAAGAAGTAAAACTCATAGCTGTTGCAGAAAATCCAATTCCGCAGCCTTTGGAAGGAATAGAGGTTATTAACAGCCAGATAACGGAAGTAATCGGAGAATCCCAGGCCCAGGCAATTAGGTTAAAAGAAGGAAAATTGATCGGAGTAGCAGCTGTTATCTTTGCTGAAGAGTTAAAAAGCAACGCGGAATTTGTTAAAGGCGCAGGATTAGATATTAGTAGTGACTATATTTTAGTCGATAACCGCATGCAGACCAACATTCCTGATGTATACGCTTGTGGCCAAATCGCCAGGTATAAGGATTCTATAAATGAAGAGAAGAGCTGGAATGGTATTATTCAAGAGGCGCAGTCTTTAGCGGAAACACTTTTAACATCTTGATACGGGAGTGTTTATATTTTTTTCTTGACAAGTCAGATTTTTTAGCTAAAATCTAACTTAGATACCTTCCGAAAATATATATATAACCTTGAAAAAAATACCCCTGACAGTTTTAACAGTAGCCTTTATCGGTGTGAGTTCTTTTTCTGGTTTTGTCCGGGCAGCGGATAGGGCGGGCAATGAGGATGTTTATACTTCAGAAAGCCAAGATTCTTTCCAGGAACTGGCTCGTAGCTACAGGGAACAGGGGTTGGAGCTGCAGAAGATGGGTAAAGTTGACGAAGCCAGGTCTTTTTATCAGAAGGCTATTCAATTAGACCCGGCATTTGTCCTTCCCTATAATGACTTAGGGGTGCTTTATGAAACAGTAGGCTTGTTAGATGAGGCAGAGGATCTTTATTTAAAGGCAATAGAACTAGAACCCAGATATCCGGCCAGCTATTCTAATCTTGCCCTTATTTACGAAGCTAAATTAGATTATAAGAAGGCCGGTTATTATTGGAAGAAGAGGAAGGAATTGGGCCTTCCAGGAGACCCCTGGACAGATATAGCTTCTGAACATCTACAGAAGCTTCAACCTTTCGTTCCCGAGAAGCCTTATAAGGATGAGGATGTGTTAAGCTTGGCAGAGCAGATAAATAAAGAGAGAAATATATTAAAAGGAAACAATGGCGCCCTAGCCAAGGATTATTTTAAAAAAGCCAGGGTTTTTTATGATAGCGGGGATGAAGTAACTGCTTTGAGGATGGCAATTAGCGCTCGGCAACTCGATCCTGCAAATAAGGAAATCACAGAATTCGTGGATAAGGTGCAAATAAGGTTACTCTCGCGTTAGTTTTACTCCAACGAATTTTGTTCCTACCAAAAATTCATGTATTAATTAATGATAAGAAGAGAATTATATCTTATAGATGCTACTGCTTTTTGTTACCGGGCTTTTTACGGCCTTAAGGGCCTGGCTACCTCAACCGGAGAGCCAACCAACGCAATCTACGGGTTCGTCAATATCCTCAATAAAATATTGAAGGAAAAAAAACCGGAATACCTGGCTGTTT
>JAHKBC010000074.1 GCA_018825725.1 Candidatus Omnitrophota bacterium | reverse complement strand
CTTTGGATAGCCTGAATGCATCGACTCACGATTACTTAAGAGGGGTTGAAGGGGTCTATAAAAAGGCTGTTGAAGCAATAAGTTTTCTGGATAGGTATTGCCCCAGGGATTTTGAGATTATTATTTGTTCTGTAATATATGATATCAATCTGAATGATATCATAGATGTTGCACAATGGGTGAACAACCATTCCAGGATTAAGTGGATATATTTTATGGCAGCCATGCAGCCGAATAATACCGGCTATGATTCTAAATGGTATGAGGCTGAATTTGGTTATTTATGGCCGAAAGACAAGGATAAAAGCAGTTTGGTTATCGATAATCTGATTCAAATGAAGAATAAGGGGTACAAGATTAATAATCAAATTTGTCAGCTTGAAGCTTTTAAGAAATATTTCAGTTTTCCCGATAGATTTGTGAAGAATACAAGCTGTAACCTGAATCGCGCAGTGCATATAAGTTCAGTCGGCGATATATTTATTTGTTATGACTGGGATAAATTGGGGAATATCGCGCATAACGATATTGCTGAGCTTTGGCTTTCAAAAAAAGCCCAAGTGGTAAGAGAGAATATACTGGGTTGTAAAAAAAATTGCCATCACCTGATTAATTGTTTCTTTGAGGGCGATTATCCTTTTACGGTAAACCGGGAATAATGAAGAAACTTCTAGTTAAATTGATTGAGCGTATGGAAAAACTTCCCGGGAAGAGGGTTCAGCCAAATTTTTCTTGTTTTGGCATAACCGATGAATGTTTCCTGCGATGCAAGATGTGCCATAAATGGAAGCCAGATTTGGCTACCGGCAGTTCACCTCAAAGGCCGTCATTGCAAGAGTGGAAAAGGGCCATTGAATCTCTTCGTAACATAACCGAAGAAGGTTTTCTCATTAATTTCGGCGGCGGAGAGGCCCTTCTCTATGAGGGTGTCCTTGATTTGGTAAGATTCGCAACAGACCTGAAGTTCAGAACCAACATAGCCACCAACGGTTATTTGATAGATGAGGCTATGGCCAGGAGGATAGCTGATTCTGGATTATCGAGCATTAATATATCTTTGGATAGCCTGAATGCATCGACTCACGATTACTTAAGAGGGGTTGAAGGGGTCTATAAAAAAGTATCTTTTGCGATTGAATATTTGGAAAAATTTGCGCCTCATCTTAAGAAAGGCATTTGTTGCGTAATATATGGCGTAAACCTGGATGATATTATTCCTCTGGTTGAGAGTATCGAGAAAGATAAGCGCCTTGATTGGATATATTTTATGGCAGCCATGCAGCCGAATAATACGGTTCCTGATAAAGGATGGTATAAAAATGAGGATTATAAATATCTATGGCCGATTGATAAAGAGCGTGTCAATTCGGTCATTGAGCATTTAATCAGGCTAAAAAATAAAGATTCTAAAATCGTCAACCCAATACCTCAATTAAGGGTTTTTGCGTCATATTTTTCAAACCCGGATAGATTTATAAAGCTGGTAGAATGTAATTTGTCACGCGCTATCCACGTGAGCTCTACGGGGGATGTTTTTATATGTTTTTCATATAATAAATTGGGAAATATAATCTCAGGTAAAATCGAGAATTTATGGAGTTCCGAGGCGGCTTTAGATATCCGTAAAAAAATATCAAACTGCCGCAAGAATTGTCACTTTTTGATTAATTGTTTCTTTGAAGATGATTTTCCTTTTTCTTTCTGAGACTACATTTTAGGCATGAAAAATAATTTTGTCAGGAATATAATTATTTCCGGTCTAGTTTCCCTATTATTTGTAATTTTTCTATATCTAAATAGTTTATCCATTAAGGTTATTCTTATTGCATGGTCTGTGTCTTTTTTCATCTTCGTCAGCATACTTTATTATTTTAGAGCTAGTGTTGTTTTTCTTGCCGGTCTTGTTGGAGTTATTATTTATATCATATTGGAGCTAAGCCTTTTATTGTTAAGCAGGGGGCAGGCGATTAACCTTAACTCAAGTAAAGTATGGTTTCATTTTAATGCCCAGCCAAAAAAGGTCTTGGTGTGTTATCCAACTAATCCGCAAGGTTATTTTAATGTGGATTTAAGAGAGCCCAGCGTTAGAGAGAAATATGGTTTAGATAGCAGCCAGTGTGTTAAAAACCCTTACTGTATTGAGGAGGTTTACAATAGGGCAGGGTATATCGTGAGCGAGATATTGTTGTAAAGGTTAAGCCTTCACGTATTATTATCTTAGGGGATTCTTTTACTTTAGGTGAGGGCGTGAAATTAGAGGATAGGCTTAGCGAAGTATTAAGCAGAGACTATTTTGACGATTCATTTGAAATATATAATTTTGCCGCAACCGGAGCAAATATCAGGGAAATTTATAGCGCGCAATTCAGCGATGCTTTAAATAATAAT
>JAHKBC010000010.1 GCA_018825725.1 Candidatus Omnitrophota bacterium | reverse complement strand
TCATGGAAAGGACAATGTGCGGTGAGTTGTGCGGAATTAGGTGGGCTTGTTACTTTCGTAAATTCTCGATAGAACCCTTCAACATTAATTTTATTAATAATATTATTTTTTTTAGTATTAATTTCCACCTCATCCTCTGGGAGTTCTTTAATAATCCCACTAAACCTTTTAGCCGGCACAGTAATACTCCCACCCTCTAGGATATTCACAGGTATTGCACAGATTATACCTATATTTAAATCTGTTGCTGTTAGTTTTAAATTATCTTTGCAGGTTTCAATTAACACATTGGACAATATTGGGAGAGTGGTTTTTAGGCTTATTATGTTTTGTATAACATCCAAACCTTTTAATAATACATCCTTAGTGGTTTTGAACTTCATTTTAAGCCTCCATTATTATTAATTTACTAATTAAAAAAATAGTCATAGTAGTAATAGGGGTTGTTAATGGTTTGAATAAAGCCGTAAGTATTTTATTTTTAAACAGTAATGCACAAAAAAAACTTGAACAACTTTGGTATTACTCTTGAATAACCTGTGTGATCTTGTTAATCCTATCCTTTAATCCCGGGTTGTGTTTTACAGCCTCTTTAATTTTATTATAAGAGTGTAATACGGTTGTGTGGTCTTTGCCTCCAAAAAGCCCTCCTATTTCAGGAAGGGATAAGTCTGTTAGTTCGCGGCTCAAATACATAGCAATCTGGCGCGGCAAGACTATATTTTTATTACGGCGCTTCATTTTTAAATCATGCATAGCAACACCATATTCCTCCACTACACAACGCTGGATAAAATCAACAGTTAATAGTTTTTTAGGTTCTTTTAACAGGTCTTTTAATATTTCCCTCGCTAAATCTATAGTAATCGGCTTCTCTTCTAATAAGGAATAAGCGATTACCCGCACTAGCGCTCCCTCCAACTCCCTAATGTTGGTTTTAATAAGCTGGGCGATAAAAAAAATAACATCATCCGGGATATTAACTGGCTCTCTTTCAATCTTTTTTTTCAGTATCGCAACCCGGGTTTCTAAGTCTGGCGGTTGGATGTCTGTGGCTAAACCCCAATTAAATCGCGATACTAGGCGTTCCTGCAAATTGGCGATCTCTTTGGGCGGTCGGTCAGAACAAATAATTATCTGTTTATGGGCATCGTAAAGCGTATTAAAGGTATGAAAAAACTCCTCTTGTGTAGATTCTTTACCGGCAATAAAATGGATATCGTCAATAACCAGAAGGTCAAGGCTACGGTATTTCTGGCGGAAGCCGTTAGTAGAACGATGTTGAATGGAGTCAATAAGCTCATTGGTAAAACGCTCAGAGGTTATGTAACAGATTTTTAGTTGCGGCTGTTGCCCTTTAATATGGTGGCAGATAGCCTGGATTAAGTGCGTTTTGCCTAAACCAACCCCGCCATAAATAAATAAAGGGTTATAGGTTTTCGCCGGAGACTTAGCTACCGCTACAGAATAGGCGTGGGAATGCAAATTGGCAGGCCCGACAACAAAATTTTCAAAAGTGTAGCGCGGGTTTAAAATAATTCCATAATCCTGGTTCTGCGTGGTTTTGGCCTTGCGGAGCTCAGGACTATTGACTAATTCAGCGCTCTCTTGTTTTACAGCTGTTTCTAATGTCAGCTTTATTTCCCTTCCGGATATTTTTTTTAGGGTTTCCTTAATTGCCTGCTTATGGTGTTTGTCGACCCAGTTTCTAAAGAAGCCGTCAGGAGCTTCAAGAATAATCTCGTCTATGCCGCCATCCAGCGCCTTTAAAGGAAGGATCCAGGTTTGTACAACTATTTCACCTAAGGTATCTTTCAAAGAATGGACTGCGACATCCCAAATTTTATTAATTTCAGTCATCTTCTTGTGTGGCAAGTTATCCACAGCTTATACACAAAGTGAATAAGTCTGTTAAAAACTCCAGCCCCTCTCTTTCATAAAACAATTATACCAGATAAAAAAAAAGCGACAACATAAAATGTAAGTGTTTATTATACAATGGCTTTTTTTTTAGTCAATAAAAAAATGGCGGTTCTTCTTGCTTGACATTGCGAATTGGCATGTTATAATTTTGCCTTATGACTTTTTGGTTTAGGTTGACACCACAAAGTTTTGTGCTATAATTTAAAAACTAAAAGAAAGGAAATACGGAATGAAGAAAAACCTTACAACCCCCTCGAATATCAGGGGTAAAAGAAGCCAAGGCTTTCTGAAGAGGATGTCTACTCGCGTTGGTAGAAAAATGCTTTCCCGTCGACGGAGAAAAGGCAGAAAGAGAATCTCTTGCTAATGTTTAAATATGCTTCAGTAACATTAATAAATATTTATCAGCGAATTCTAAGATTTGCATATCCATCGCACTGCCGCTTCTGGCCCACTTGCTCAGAATACACCAAGCAGGGTATTATGAAATACGGATTATTGATAGGCTTAACCAAAGGGGGCAGGCGTATTTTGTCTTGTCACCCCTGGTCTAAAAGGTATGGCTATGACCCCTTAGGCTAACTTATGGGAAGAATATGGAAAAAAGACTATTTACAGCATTAGCATTATCATTAGCAATTTTATTTCTATGGCAGGGTTTTGTAGCTCGGTTCTATCCTACTGATAGACAAGCAGATAAGTTTCAAGAGGCTAGCCAGAGGCCAGTTTCGGTTGCCCAGGTTTCTCCGGCTGTTCCTAGTTATAAAGCTCAAGCTGACGAAACCCCGCAGTTAATAAAACCCTTTGCAGGAACTAATATCGCGTTTTCTGAATCCCTGGCAGCTATTAAAGATATAAACTATCCTCAATACCAGGACTATAATTTTGTTTTAAGAGAGGGTTTTCGGCTTGGCTTAGAAGATCTGGTGTTTAAGAAGGTAGAATCCGCTACTAGTGAGATGGTTTTTAGGCACCAGGATTCAAGTAAGGAGATTATTAAACGTTATATATTCTCTAACACCCAGTATTTATTAAGGTTAGAGATTGAGATCCGTAATATAGGAACGCAATCCCTAATTACCAAACTCCCATTAACTTTGGGCATTATGAGTTTTTCAAACTCTGATATTAATAGTAGGTATCAAGATGTTACGATTTCAATGAATGATAAAATTGTCCATTCTGGAGGCAAAAAAGATTATATGTCGCCTAACGAGATAAAATTTGTAGGGCTAAGAGATCGTTATTTTAGTGCTATTATTGAGCCGGAATCCGAAGATTTTACTAATTATATTAGGAAAATTAATAATGAGTATGAGGTTGGAATAATTTCTCCAGAACTTAAGATTGGACCAAATGAGTCAATTAAATCTGCCTTTAATATCTATTTGGGACCACAAGAGTTAGGAACAATTAAGCAGATTAATCCTGAATGGTCGGCAATCATTTATTATGGTAATTTCGACTTGATTTCAAATATCTTGTTTCAAATTTTACAGGTTTCTTATAAAGTTGTAAGGAGTTGGGGTTGGGCAATTGTAATATTGAGTATACTTATTTATCTCTTAGTTTTTCCATTAACCCTGAAACAGATGCGCTCTATGAGGGAAATGCAGATTTTACAGCCAAAAATAGAAGGGCTTAAAAAAACGTATAAGGACAATCAACAGAGATTGAATAAAGAAATAATGGAGCTTTACAAGGAGCACAAGGTTAATCCTATGGGTGGATGTTTGCCAATGATCCTGCAAATACCTATATTTTTTGCTCTATATCAGGTATTAACGCGAACCATTGTGTTAAAAGGGGCAAGTTTTCTTTGGATTAAAGATTTATCTGAGCCAGATCGGCTATTTAGACTACAAAACACGCCGTTTATCAATGAAATCAATATATTGCCGATATTAATGGCAATTATTATGTTTGTACAACAAAAGATGTCTATGGCTAAAGCAAAAGGAAGCAGCGCAGAGCAGCAGAAGATGATGATGGTGCTTATGCCAATTATTTTTGCATTTATTTTCTACCGCATGCCCTCTGGATTAGTATTATATTGGTTTATTAATAGTGCTTTAATGTTAATATTCCAAGCTAAAATAAACCGCCCAAATGAAGGATAAACAGAGTATCGAAATAGAAGATATTACAGTAGAGGATGCTATTAAACAGGCCTTGAAAACTCTTGGTTTAAAGCGGGAGCAGGTAAAAATAGAGATTCTATGTGAAGAAAAAAAAGGTCTTTTTGGTATGGCT
>JAHKBC010000073.1 GCA_018825725.1 Candidatus Omnitrophota bacterium | reverse complement strand
TGTTTAAAATTGCCAAAGCCCAAGGTAAAAATCAATAGCAATAGGGGTATGAATTTGTTGACAATGCCGCAATCTAATGTTAAAATTTTATACTTAGGAATCAGAAAAAGAAGCCCTTCTTTGATTAAAAGAGGCCTTTTTAACAGCCTGGAACCAATAACTGCTAGTATTTATCCTGGCATAAGGCATATTAAAGAAATATTTTCATCAATAGGATTAAAATCTATCCTTATGTCCGGCAGCGGCCCGGCAGTATTCGGAATTTGTTCTTCTCGAAAGGAGGCAGTCAGGCTATACAAAAGGTTTCGGAGATTAGACAAGTCTTCGCGTATTTTCTTAGTCCGGACGATATAAAGTATTCGGATGGAAGTTAACGTCTACGGGCAATGACTTTGTTTTAAGGAGGGGCACTATGGATATAACTGAAGTCAGGATATTCCTAAAGGACTCACCCGATAAGAAATTAAAGGCGTATGCTACAGTTACTTTTGACAATGCTTTTGTGGTAAGGAATATTAAAGTCATTCAAGGCACGCAGGGAATTTTTATAGCCATGCCTTCGAGAAGGATAAAACAATCTTGCCCTAAATGCGGGTTTAAAAATGAGCTGAGGGCCAGATATTGTAATCAGTGCGGGACACAATTGCCACAAACCCAGCACGTAACGCCAGAGGATTCAAGTTCATCACAGTTAGAGCATAAAGATATCGCTCATCCTATTACTCAAGCCTTCCGAGAAATTTTACAGAAGAAGGTGTTGGAAGCGTATGAGCAAGAGGCTAAAAAACATACCGGATACATCTGTTAGGTTGTGTGTGTAATTTAGAATGGGCAGATGTTTGTTATTATGTATGATTTTGAAATCTCGGGAGTTTCGGAAGTATTAAATTTTTTAAGTATCTGCCCGGTAGTGTAACGGTAGCACATCAGAATTTGGGTCTGACTGTCAAGGTTCGAATCCTTGCCGGGCAATTCTAGAGCCGAGACAATAACGAGAGTAAGCATATAATTTTTGTCTGCGAAAAAGTAGCTGGAATGGCCTAAACAGATGAATGAGCTTATATGTAAGGCTTTTAGCAATAAGGCAGCAATGTTTACGCCTAGAGTTAAGGGCAGGTAGGGTTTAAAATATGAAAGCTAAAATCGCGGCGATAATTCTGGCGGCTGGAAAAGGCGAGAGGATGAAATCACAGACACCTAAGGTCCTGCATGAGATCTGTTTTCGTCCAATGCTTGGTTATGTGCTGGATTTAGTCAAGGAGCTAAAAACCGATAGAAGTATTTCTGTTTTAGGGTTTAAGCATGAACAGGTAAACAAGGTCCTGCCTAAAGGGATTGAGACGGTTGTGCAGAAGAGGTTATTAGGCACTGGTGATGCCGTTAAGCAGGCTTTGGGTTTATTAAATGTTTTTCACGGCGTAGTTTTAGTGTTATACGCAGATATACCTCTTTTAAAGGCCAAAACCATCAAGGAATTAATCCGGCGGCACAATGAGAATCGCTCAGATATAACTTTATTAACCGCCAGGGTGGAAAAACCTGACGGTTACGGACGTATTTTGCGGGATAAATATGCGTCCATTTGCGGGATTGTTGAGGAAAAAGATGCTGATGATTTTCAAAAAGGCATAAAAGAGATTAATACCGGCATAGCTTGTTTCAATAAGGATAAGTTGTTTTCTGCTTTAAAGAAGGTAAAGCCAAATAATCGCAAAAAAGAATATTATCTGACTGATGTTATTGAGATCATTTATAAAGGCGCAGGTATTATTGATAATCTGAATATTTCCGATATCCAGCAAGCCATGGGAGTTAACTCGCGCTTAGACTTGGCTAAAGCCAATAAGGTCATGCAGCAGAGAATTAATGAAAGATTGTTAATCCGGGGAGTGACCTTAATAGACCCCTCTACTTGTCTTATAAGTTATGATGCCAGGATTGGCCAGGATACGGTAATTTATCCCTTTACAGTAATAGAAAAAAATGTTAGAATTGGCAAATCTTGCCAGATAGGCCCATTTATACATTTTAGGCCGGGCACCGTATTGAAAGATAAGGTCATTGTGGGGAATTTCCTGGAAATATCCCGCTCACAGCTCGGCTCCAACACAATAGCCAAACATTTTGGTTATATCGGAGACAGCCGCATCGGTAAAGAGGTTAATATCGGGGCAGGTACGGTTACGGCTAATTTCGACGGTAAAAATAAGAATATTACGGTTATTAAAGATAAAGCTTTTATCGGTTCGGATACAGTTTTAGTTGCTCCGGTAAAAATAGGCCGTTCTGCCATGACCGGGGCAGGATCAGTAGTAACCAGAAACAAAAATGTCCCAGATGGCCAAGTAGTGGCAGGGGTTCCTGCCAGGCCAATTAAGGTTAAGGGATAAGAGATAAGTGATAAAGGGTAAGAGATAGGGGAAGACATGGATAAACTGTTGGTTTTTAGCGGTAATGCCCATCCGGAATTAGCGGAGAAGATCTGCGGTTATTTAAAAATAAGGGTTTCTAACTCGATGGTATCCAGGTTTAGTGAAGGCGAGATCCAGGTTAAAATTAATGAAAACGTCCGTGGTTACGATGTATTTATAATTCAGCCTACCTGTTCACCGCCAAATGATAATTTTATGGAGCTTTTGATTATGATTGATGCTATAAGAAGGTCTTCTGCGCGCAGGATAACCGCGGTTATACC
>JAHKBC010000072.1 GCA_018825725.1 Candidatus Omnitrophota bacterium | reverse complement strand
GAGACATCTTCGCTGGCGGGATTTGTTTTTAAGAATATTATTGATCCTTATGTTGGTCAACTGAGCATGGTGAGGATTTTTTCCGGTAAACTCCCTGCCAATACCAGTTTCTATAATGTTACTCAAAAAGCCTCTGAGCGTATCGGCCAAGTTTATTTTTTGCAGGGCAAGGAACAGAGGGCTATTGAAGCAGCCGCTTGCGGAGATATTATCGCTATACCAAAATTAAAAATAACCCAGGCTTCGGATACTATCAGTGACCAGGCGCATCCAGTTATTTTTAAACCAATAATATTTCCCGAGGCAATGATTTCTGCTTCAGTTAAACCGCGCACCCGCCAGGATGAAGAAAAGATAACCCAGGCTTTGGCAAAACTGGTGGCTGAAGATCATACCTTCCGGGTAAAGGTTGACCAGGAGACTCATGAGATGCTAATCTCGGGTTTAGGAGACCTGCATTTGAATATCATGGTCAATCGCCTTAAAAAGAGGTTTAATGTAGAGGTGGATTTAGGCACGCCCAAGGTTCCTTATAAAGAAACTATTACCAAAACCGCCAAGGTGCAGGGTAAGTTTAAGCGGCAATCCGGCGGCCGCGGGCAATATGGAGATGTTTGGATAGAGGTTCATCCTCTGGGGCATGGCAAGGGTTTTGAATTTGTGGATAAGGTTTTCGGAGGGGCAATCCCCAAGAACTATATTCCTTCGGTAGAAAAGGGAGTACGCCATGCGATGAACGAAGGGGCAGTCAGCGGTAATCCCATGGTTGATATCCAGGTTATTCTGTATGATGGTTCTTTTCACGAAGTGGATTCTTCGGATATGGCCTTTCAAAGGGCTGGAGGTATGGCTTTAAGAAAAGCAGTTCTGCTGGCGGGACCGGCTTTACTGGAGCCTATTATGGATGTTGAGGTTTTTATCCCTGAAGAATTCCTAGGCCAGATCTCCGGGGATTTAAATCAGCGCCGTGGACGGCCAATGGGTATGGAGGCAAAAGGTAAAGGTCAGGTTGTTAAGGCCATTGTGCCTTGGCTGAAATGTTTACTTATGCTAATGACTTACGTTCGATGACCCAAGGAAAAGGAAACTATACTATGAAGTTTTCACATTATGAGCAGGTGCCGGCGAAGATAGCCAATACCATTATTGCTCATTATCAAGCCACCAAGAAACACGAAGAAGAGGAGTAGAATGAAAATCGGAATAGTTGGAATTGATGCTATATCGCAAGGCAAAGGAAACATTGCAGACAGCAGGTTGGATATATTAGCGGATTTGTTTAAATCCGCTAAGAAGGTATGCATCCAGGCGGATCTGGTTACGGAGAAGGCAAAACTTGTTGAGTGTGATGGTATTATCGCTCCCGAAGGCGCGAAATTGGATTTAATTATTAACGATATTGAATTTGTTGAGGCGCGCCTGGAGCGGTCAGAGGATGAAAGTGAAAAGAAGTTATTTACCCGTTTTAAGGAAGAGCTGGATCAGGAGAACTTTCTCTCAAACGTACCCCTGTCAGAGGATGAGAAGAAATTAATAGCCGGTTACTCTCTTTGGACTATTAAGCCAATATACCTGGCTAAGCCAGAAGAAGTTGAGGATAAGAATAAGCTCTTATACGCAGGTTATTACCATTTTGGATATATTTCATTTTTTACCGCCGGTGAAAAAGATGCCCATGCCTGGTCAGTCAAAATTGGCTCTAATGCCTGGGAGGCGGCAGGGTGCATTCACTCCGACATCCAGAAGGGTTTTATACGCGCTGAAGTCGTAGCTTTTAAGGATCTGGTTGATGATAAGGGGTTGACTCAGGCCAAGGCCAATAATCATATGCGTCTGGAGAATAAAGAATACCTGGTGCAGGATGGAGATTACATGGTATTTCGGTTCAATAAATAGATTAATTAGCAGACGCCTTACAGGCTATAACTTACGTAGGTAATAAGCGTAAGTATGAGCTTTGTAAGTCATCTGCTCAATAAATGATTAGAATAAAAAGAGCATTAGTCAGCGTTTCCGATAAACAAGGCTTAGTAGAATTATGCCGTTGCCTCTTAAATTTTGGGGTAGAAATTATCTCTACTGGTGGCACAGCCAGGGCCTTAAAAGAGAACAAAATTCCGGTAATTGAAATATCCGATTATACAGGCTTTCCTGAAATACTAGACGGCAGAGTCAAGACTTTACACCCTAAGGTACACGCAGGCCTCCTGGCCCGCAGGGATAATCCCAATCATCTTAAAAAGATAGAAAAGTTGGGGGTAGGGTTAATTGATTTGGTGGTGATTAATCTCTATCCTTTTGAAGATACGGTTGCGCGAAAATCGG
>JAHKBC010000071.1 GCA_018825725.1 Candidatus Omnitrophota bacterium | reverse complement strand
TTTATTTTCTGCTTTTACAATCATTTCTTTTCGTTTTCCGTGCATTTACAAATTGCACTATTACTATGTTTTCTCCGCTGCTTTCTTGGCTTTGACTCCACCGTGTTTCCTGAATATGCGGCTGGGAGAAAATTCTCCGAGCTTATGCCCGACCATGTTCTCGGTAACGAATACCGGCACATGTTTTCTGCCATCATAAACAGCAAATGTAAAACCTACAAAATCCGGGATAACCGTGGATCGCCTCGACCAGGTTTTGATTGCCTGGCGCTGCCCGGCTGCGAACATTTTATTTACTTTTTTTACAAGATGCTCATCCACGAAGGGACCCTTTTTTAATGAACGCGGCATACTGCTATCTCCTTTTGACGATAAATTTATCCGAATATTTTACCTGTTTTCTTGTTTTAAATCCTTTAGTTGGTTTACCCCAAGGCGAAACCGGATGAGGGTTACCCTGTCCGGACTTTCCTTCTCCTCCTCCGTGGGGATGGTCTACTGGGTTCATGGCTAATCCGCGGATATGAGGCATACGTCCCCTCCAGCGGTTGCGCCCTGCCTTGCCGATAACCAACGCTTCATGCTCGATATTACCAACCTGGCCGATTGTCGCCATACAATTAAGGTTTACCAATCTTATTTCTCCGCTGGGAAGGCGCAGATGCGCAAAGTTGCCTTCTTTGGCCATAATCTGCGCGGCACCACCGGCGCTTCTGACAATCTGAGCTCCTCTGCCGCAAACCAATTCAATGTTATGTATAGCTGTGCCCTGCGGTATATGTCTTAAAGGCATACAATTGCCAGTTTTGATTTCTGCATTTTTTTGTTTAGTGGATAATATGTCTTCTCCTACATTAAGCCCAAGAGGAGCAATGATATATTTTTTCTTCTTATCAGGATATTCAACCAGTGCAATCCTGGCGTTTCGGTTAGGGTCATATTCAATGGCCAACACTTTTGCTGGTATATCCAAAACATCGCGTTTGAAATCTATTATTCTGAGCATGCGTTTATGCCCGCCGCCGCGGAAGCGCACAGTAATCCTACCGGAATTATTACGACCGGCTTTTTCTTTCAACGGCATGAGAAGTGATTTTTCAGGTTTGTTTTTAGTAATTTCACTAAAATCAAATCCGGTCATTTTTCTTCTTGAAGGCGTTGTTGGCCTAAATCTTTTGATTCCCATAATTTAACTTTCCTTAAGCTAGTTCTATTTTCTGACCTTTTTTTAAACTCACAATTGCATGTTTGGTATCTGGAGTCCTGCCTATCTGGTGCCGGACCCTTTTATTTTTACCGCTTGATATATAAGTATTTACCTGTTCCACATTAACCTTGTATATACTCTCTACAGCCTGTTTTATCTCTACTTTATTGCTCGATTTTTTGACCAAAAAAAGGTATTTTCCCTCTGGTTCAAACAAGGTTGATTTTTCAGTTCTCACCAGAGCCTTAATTATATCTTGTGGGTAAATCATTTTTTGAACCTCGTAATGATATCATTTAATCCGTCTTTAGTTACCACTATTTTAGCCGAATTAATTACCTGATAGGTATTTACTGAACGGGCTAATCCAATCTCTAGATTTTTAAGATTGCGTAATGCTAAGGTTGTCTGACTATCTATTTTATTTACAAGGAGCAATAATTTATTCTTTATTAAGTCTATCTTCAGGTTATGGAAAATCTTTGCTGCATTTTTAGTCTTTGGTTGATCGAGCTTAATGTCGTCTAACACCAGAAAACTTTTTTCTTCCGAAATTTTAGAATATAAAGCCGATCCCAATGCCAATTTTTTTATTTTTTTTGGCAATGAATAAGAGAAGTTCCTAGGGTGCGGTCCAAAGGTTACTCCTCCGTGGCGCCACAAAGGTGAACGCGACGACCCTACTCTGGCCCTGCCGGTACCCTTTTGCCTCCAGGGTTTTTTCCCTCCACCGGAAACATCGGCGCGGTCTTTGGTAGACGCCAACCCTTTACGCTGATTAGCCCGGTAGGCATTAATGGCCTGGTATACGCTGGCGCTGTGGATTTCTTCCCCGAAAACCTTAGGGTCAATTTCTACATTGCCAACCTTTTTACCCTCTATATTATAAACAACTAAATTTATCATTTCTTTCTCGGTTTAGCTTTACCTGTTGGAGAAATCTTTTTCTGTATCCCGGCCTGGGATTTCTTTTTTTTGGCCGTGTTAATAATAAGATAATTATTTTTGTGACCAGGAGTCGAACCCTCAACTAATAGAAGGTTATTTTCCAGGTCAATCTGTACTACTTTTAAGTTTTCCGTAGTCACCTTATGCATTCCCATGTGCCCGGGAAGATGGTGCCCTTTCCATACTCTACCTGGTGTAGTGGTAGAGCCCATGGAGCCTACCCGGCGATGGGATGTAGAACCGTGGGTTTGGGGGCCTCCCTGCCAATGCCAACGCTTCATACCACCTTGGAATCCTTTACCGATAGATGTTCCGGTCACATTAACAAAATCACCCGGTTTAAAGATGTCAACTTTAATAACATCGGCGGCCTTAAACTCCGTAACAATGTCTTTAGGAATTTCCCGGATGTATTTTAAAGGCGATATATTTAATTTCTTAAAATAACCTTTAACCGGAGAGTTGACCTTTTTCTCATTTACAGGTTCAAAGCCTAACTGCAGTGATTTAGCGCAAACCTTTAATATCGGACATGGGCCTGCTTCAATTACTGTCACCGGAACGCGCACGCCTTGCTCATCCCAGATTTGTGTCATGCCAATCTTCTTTCCAAGTATTCCTGCCATATTTTATATAAATTTATTTGATTTCAACATCTACCCCGGCGGGCAAATTAAGTTTTCTCAAGGCATCAATAGTCTTGGTTGTCGGTTCAATGATATCGATGAGCCTTTTATGGGTTGATATATCAAACTGCTCCCTGCTCTTATTATCGATTACCGGAGAACGCAAGACTGTATACAACTGCCTTTTTGTCGGCAATGGCAGCGGCCCAGAGATTGTAGCGCCTGTTCTTTTGGCAGTTTCTACAATCCCTAGAGCTGCCTGATCCAGAAGCCTGTGATCATATGCCTTTAACTTTATACGTATTTTTTGCATGTTAAGCAACAACCTCGGTAACTACACCTGCGCCTACGGTACGTCCGCCTTCGCGAATAGCGAAACGAGATTCCTTTTCCATGGCTACAGGTTGAATTAATTCAATTTCCATTGTAACATTGTCACCTGGCATAACCATTTCAACTCCCTGGGGGAGTTTAGAGCTACCTGTAACATCGGTGGTTCGGAAATAGAATTGTGGCCGATATCCGGTAAAAAATGGAGTATGCCTGCCCCCTTCTTCTTTTGCTAATACGTAAACCTGGGCTATGAATTTAGTATGCGGAGTTATGGATTTAGGAGCTGCAATAACCATACCGCGTTCGATATCATTTTTATCCACGCCGCGCAATAATAACCCGACATTATCTCCGGCCTGGCCTTCGTCAAGAATTTTGCGGAACATTTCAATACCCGTAACTACTGTTTTCTTGACTTCTGGTTTTAAACCTATTAACTCTACTTCTTCGTTGACTTTTACTTTTCCTCTTTCGATTCTTCCAGTGCCGACGGTTCCTCTACCTTCGATGCTGAATACGTCTTCAACAGCCATGAGCAATGGTTTATCCACGTCTCTGACCGGTAAAGGTATAAACTCATCAACCGCTTTCATCAGCTCAAGTATGGGTTTGCAGTCTTCGGAGTTTGGGTCACCGCCTGCTTGAATGGCTTTAGCTGCGCTACCTTTGACTACCGGAGTTTTATCGCCCGGGTAACCGTATTTAGTCAACAATTCTCTTACTTCCATTTCTACTAAGTCCACCAGTTCTTTATCCTGGACAAGATCAATCTTATTCAAGAAAACGACCATGGATGGAACATTGACCTGTCTGGCCAAAAGAATGTGTTCTCTGGTTTGAGGCATGGGGCCGTCTACAGCTGAAACAACCAGGATAGCGCCATCCATCTGCGCGGCACCGGTAATCATGTTCTTGATATAGTCTGCGTGGCCCGGACAATCGATATGCGCGTAATGCCGGTTAGCGGTTTCATACTCAACATGAGCAACGGAAATAGTAAGAATTTTAGTTTCATCCCTGACCGCCCCGCCTTTTGCGATATCGGCATATTCCCTTTTGGTTGCCATGCCTAATTTGCTCAACACATAGGTGATGGCCGAAGTAAGGCTGGTTTTACCGTGATCAATATGTCCGATGGTTCCAATGTTTACGTGTGGTTTATTTCTTACAAATTTTTCTTTAGCCATTAGTCCCTCCTTTTAATTTTTAGTTTCTCTTAGCACCTGAAGAGGAATATCCAGATACAATCTTCTCTGATATATATAAAGGCACCTCATGATAATATGAGGGCTCCATAGTGTAAGAGGCGCGCCCCTGTGTCAAGGAACGCAATATTGTAGCATAATTAAAAATTTCTGCAAGCGGAACATTACATTTTATTGCGCGAATATTTGCGCGGGGATTTATGGAAAGTATCTTTGCTCGTCGAGAACTCAGATCCCCAATTACCACACCCATATATTCCTCGGGAACGGCAATCTCCATATCCATAATTGGTTCTAAGAGTATCGAATGTGCCTTGCGTAAACCTTCAGACAAAGCAATGCCTGCTGCCATCTTAAAAGCCAATTCTGAAGAATCAACATCGTGGAATGAACCATCTACTAAAGTTACATTTATATCAGTCACGGGATATCCGGAAAGAATTCCGCTTTTAGCAGTAGCAAAAATTCCGTCTTTAACCGATGGGATATATTCTTGCGGAATTGCTCCGCCCTTTATTTTATTTACAAAGGTAATGCCTTTTCCCGGACCATCCTGTGGTTCCATCTCAATGACTACATGACCATATTGCCCGCGGCCTCCGGATTGTTGAATGAATTTGCCGGTTGCATTGACCTTTCTTGTAATAGTTTCTCTGTAGGCAACTTCGGGAACTCCTACCTGGACTTGAACGTTAAATTCTCTTAATATCCTGTCAGCCATAACCTCTAAGTGCAGCTGCCCCATCCCCGAAATAACAGTCTGGCCGGTTTCTTGGTTATAGATTACCCGAAAAGATGGGTCTTCGTCAGCCAAGCGGTGCAAGGCCATGCCCAGTTTCTCTTGGTCATTTTTGGTTTTGGGTTCGATAGCTTCTTGTATAACCGGCTCCGGAAAATGTATAGCTTCAATAAGCATCTGATTATCCTCTTCGCATAGCGTATCTCCGGTTTTAGTTTCTTTTAAGCCCACTACAGCAACTATATCTCCTGCAAAAGCATGTTCAATAATCTCTTGATGGTTGGCATGCATACGTAACAGTTTCGCTACGCGTTCCTTTACATTTTTAGCGGCATTATAAATGTATTTTCCTGACGACAATGTTCCCGAATATACACGTACATAATTAAGTCTTCCCACAAAAGGGTCGATTGCGACTTTAAAGCAGAGCGCGCAAAAATGCGATTTATCTGATGCCTCTATCTCCTCGGAAGCCCCTGTTTCGGGATTAATCCCCTTGATCGGTGGCACATCTGCTGGTGACGGAAGATAATCTCCAACCGCATCCAGTAACAATTGTACCCCTTTATTCTTAAAGGAAGAGCCGCATAATACAGGCGTAAATTTATTCGCAATAACTGCTTTACGTATCGAATCCTTTAATATCTGGGGCGTAATCTCTTTGTTATGTAGGTATAATTCCAGTATATGGTCATCAACCTCTGAGAGTTTTTCCAATAATTCCTGACGGTGGTGATCTACTTCGGCCTTTAAGTCTTCAGGAATATCGATTATCTCTAATTCCTTACCTTTATCATCTTTGTAAACCGCCAGCTTATTATTAACAAGGTCAACCATCCCTCGAAAGCCATCTTCTTTCCCATAAGGAACCTGTATAGCTGCAGCATTGGCTGCCAGTCGTTTATGCATCTGGTCGATAGTCCCCCAGAGGTCGCTTCCCGTACGGTCCATCTTATTTACAAAAGCTATTTTAGGTACATTATAACGGTCAGCTTGGCGCCAGACGGTTTCTGATTGAGGCTCTACTCCGCCCACGCCGCAGAAGACTACCACTGCTCCGTCAAGTATCTTTAAGGATCTTTCTACTTCAACTGTGAAATCTACATGTCCGGGAGTATCTATTATATTTATATAATAGTCTTTCCAAATACAGGTAGTTGCAGCAGCGGTAATTGTTATGCCTCGTTCTTGCTCCTGAACCATCCAGTCCATGACTGCTGTGCCCTCATTAACCTCGCCTATTTTATAGGTCTTGCCGGCGTAATAAAGAATACGTTCGGTAGTTGTGGTTTTTCCGGCATCGATATGAGCGATGATTCCGATATTCCTGATTTTATCTAAAGCTGCATGCTTTTTCATAAATTGTTAAATTGTATAGTCTAAATCGCATCCAATTTACTTCTGCGCAGCAGAAGAACACATAAGTCTAAATCGCATCCAATTTACTTCTGCGCAGCAGAAGCAGGCGTAGTTATTTAATTTACCATTTGAAATGCGCGAAGGCTTTATTGGCGTCAGCCATCTTATGTGTATCATCCCTCTTCTTTATAGCTGAACCTTCGGATTTATAAGCGGCAATTATTTCTTCAGCGAGTTTTTCCGGCATGGGCTTGCCTTTTTTAGAACTGGCGAAATCCCTTATCCAACGCAGGGCTATGGAAGTGCCCCTCTCCTGTTGTACTTCAATGGGGACCTGATAAGTAGCTCCTCCAACACGCCGAGGCTTGACCTCCAGCCTAGGACGGGCATTATCTATAGCCTTATAAAATACCTTGAGCACATCCTGTTCATTAAGGTTCTTTTTAACCGTGTCAAATGCGCCGTAAACAATCTTCTCGGCCATTGATTTTTTGCCCTCTAGCATAACCATCTTAATGAATTTTGCGACAATCTTTGAGTTGAATTTAGGATCCGGTAGTAACTCTTTTTTAGTAATTCTTCTTCTTCTCATTTTTTTTCCTATTGCTTAGGCATTTTGGCGCCGTATTTTGAGCGCGACTTCCTTCTTTGGTTGACACCTGTGGAATCCAGCGTTCCCCTTACTATATGATATCTTACACCCGGTAAATCCTTGACTCTTCCGCCCCTGACTAAAACTATAGAGTGTTCCTGAAGGTTATGCCCCTCACCGGGAATATAAGATGTTACTTCGATTCCGGTAGTTAGCCTCACCCTGGCAATCTTTCTCAATGCGGAGTTGGGCTTTTTTGGAGTCATAGTGCGTACCTGAATACAAACACCCCTTCTCTGAGGGCAGGCCTTTAACGCCATGGACTTTGATTTCTTCTTTTTACTTTTTCTTCCGAAACGAATAAGTTGGGCAATAGTCGGCATAAATTATTCCTTTTTAGTGAGCTCGATATCCCGATGCGCGCGAAAACCTGTTCCTGCCGGGATTAGATGCCCTACAATAATATTTTCTTTGAGCCCAAAAAGCTCATCGCGTTTTCCAGAGGTGGCAGCTTCGGTAAGGACGCGGGTAGTCTCCTGAAAACTTGCTGCTGACATGAAACTCTCCGTAGTCAGAGAAGCCTTGGTTATACCCAGTAATAATGGTGTAGCCTGGGCAGGCTTGCCATCCTTCTTTATTATCCGAGCATTCTCTTTTTGGAATTTCCACTTATCTACTTGCTGCATAGCCAAAAATTCAGTATCGCCCGGATCCTCAATTCTAATTTTTTTTAACATCTGCCTGATAATGATTTCTATGTGTTTATCGTTAATATTAACGCCCTGTAAACGGTAAACCTCCTGAACTTCATTAACCAAATACTCCTGCAGTACTTTGTCTCCGCAGACCCTTAGTATATCCTGGAGAACTACCGGTCCGTCAGTTAGTTGTTGCCCGGCCATGACCCTATCGCCTTTGTAGACATTAGGATGCTTTCCGTGAGGTATTGTATATTCTTTCTGCATTCCTGTGGGAGATTTGATTACAATTACTCGTTGACCCTTGCGGCTCTCCCCGAATTCTACGAATCCATCTATTTCGCTGATAACTGCAGGATCTTTAGGTTTCCTGGCTTCGAATAATTCTGCAACACGCGGAAGGCCTCCGGTA